>CBDUHU010000258.1:0-5717 GCA_965366725.1 uncultured Kangiellaceae bacterium | reverse complement strand
GCCAATTAAACGGCCTCTTAAGGTTCCATCAGTAGATTGCTTGAAATGAGATACCAGAGCTTCCAGATAAGGTCTGCCAAGTTCCTGAACCGCAACCGACATGGCTATTCTACGCAATGCAGGGATAACCGCTTCATCGTTGAGCTTTCCGTCAGTTTTATAACCGATATAGGCAACGGCCATTTCAGTTAATTTCTTTCGATAAACAGGATCTTTTGCGGTATTGCCCATAAAATCAATCAAGGCTGTTCGTCTTTGATTAGCTCCGGCAGGATCGGTTCTGTCTAAACTGGTATCATCATTGAAGCCAATACTGTCGGCAGAGTGACGATATATATCAGCGGCAATTTTTCTAAGCTTGACCTTTTCTGATTCATCAGCATAGCCGATCAAAACCTCCAAAATTTCTATTCCCGAAGTAGCCACTTCCCATGAGTCAGATGTCAATGTTGAAGGGATCACATCAAATAAATCTGCAACACTCAATTTTCCGCTATCGAATGAAGACTTCATACTGTCGAGAATGGCATTAGCTTCTTGCGCATCAACTTTATCCAGATGTGCTAATAGCTCTTTCCAGCCCTGCGGACCAAAATTAAATCGGTAATATCCCGCTGCGTGAGTATTTGGTAAAACCCAATCTGCACAACCCGAGACATTTAGCTTTATCAGCTGTTTTGCTTGAGAAAATACTTCACATTGTTGCTTAATTTCACCATCAACCTGATAAGTCATACACGCTGGAATACTCCATAAGGTTTTTTCTTTAAACTCTGTACCAAGCGGTGCATATCGTTCCTGATTAATATTTAGTAAAGTTCTTTCATCATCACAGGATTTATTAATATTCAATAAAGGTACACCGGCTTGTTCAACAAAATTTCTAAATGACTTGACCACTGCTTGCGCACGTTCAGGTTCCAAAACACTTGCAATCGTCTCGAAAAAATCAATTGCTGTGGTATTTTTCCAGGCATATTTATGCATGTATTTCTGCACACCTTTGCGGAAATTCTCTTCCCCCATAAATGTTTCTACCATCGATAAAACACCGGCGCCCTTTTGATAAGTAATGCCATCAAATGCAGTAATAATATCGCCGTTTGACTCAATTGGATTTCTGATTTTTCGAGCGGAAGGAATTGAATCAGAATCCATCGCTCCCTTTGAATTATTAATCTGGCGTCGCCGCCATTCTTCACCAGGCCATTGACGCTCAAGCGCAGTTGCCGCCATCCAGGTAGCAAAAGCTTCATTTAACCAGATATCATTCCACCATACCGGCGTCACCAGATTGCCAAACCACTGATGTGCCAGCTCATGTGCATGAACCGATTTATATGAACGAATCTGACCAACAGAGGCGTTCTCATCTAACAACAACAGTTGTTCGCGATAAGTAATAGCACCTGAGTTTTCCATAGCGCCAGCGGCAAAATCGGGCACCGCAAGGATATCCAATTTTTGAAACGGATATTCAATCTGAAAATAATCCTCCAACGACTCGACTACTGCGCGAGTATTTTCGAGAGCAAAGTCCAATTTTTTTCCTTTGCCTTTTGTGGCGATTCCTCTTAGTGGAACCGTTCGTTTGCGAACATCGGTTTCCGGCAGAGGCTCCCAGTTAACGACATCAAAATCACCAACCGCAATTGCCAGTAAATAAGTTGGCGAAGGTTTGCTTCTTTCAAAGGAAATTTTCTTCCAGCCATTATTTAGAGACTCACTACTTTTTTCAGGTGTATTGGAGATTGCAACTAACTTCTCAGGTATAACTAAATCAATATCATAGGGTGTTTTAAATCTCGGCTCATCAAACGATGGAAATGCATAACGCGCATAAATAGATTCCATCTGAGTAAATGCATAGTACTGATCACCATCTTTAACCCGGTGCAATCCCTGTAGATTTTCGTTAAATGGTGCTTCATACTCAAATTTTACTTTGTAATTTGATGGCGCTAATAATTGATTAGTCGAAACAGCTAACACACCTTCAACATCTGTTGTGGTCACTTGCGCCTGATATTGTTTTTGCTCAGCATCAAAGAGAACTACCCGAATATTTTTTAGGTCCTGCCCATGTAGATAGAACAGGTTAGTTGAGACGTTCAGTTTTACTTCAATAACTGTAGTACCGGAAAAATGAGACTTAGCCGGATCGACAGTTAACTCTAACTGATAATGTAATGGTTCTACGGCATTCGACAACTGCCCTTCCGGTACACCGATTTGCGCCAATAATATCTGACTAGAAAAAAACAGCGTGCAAGCCACCCATAACTGATTAAAAAATCGGCTCATATTATTTTCCTGAGTAAATTATCCTGAGTTCGGATTATTATTATGCTAGAAACCTCAAAGATGAGATCTTAAGACGTTTGATTATGTTGTCACTTTAACTAAATTTAATTTTAAAATCAGTCTGTTTAGAAAATTGTTACAATTTTCCAAGTGCTACAGCACAACAGAAATAGCCCAGCAAAGCGCTGTGGCGAGTGCAGAGGTTTCACAGATATAAGTCATAGTGTTGGCTTGAATCTTAATTCATGACCTTATAAAAGAGACTAATATAACCGATGAAAGTACTATCTACGATAATTTAAGCCGAGCAATAATACAGCTTAGGTTGAGTCCCTATTGGTTCTGTAGGTATTCAAATCCAATGATCCCACCCGTTACAAGTGAAATTCCGGCGATAACAGCTAAGCCGATTTTAATCCAGCTCCATGGTCTTTCTCCCTGCACTTCTCCAGTACGGGCATTAACCATAAAACGATAGGCCTTGTTCTTATACCGGTATGTGCTTAACCATACGGGCAGTAAGATATGTTTAAATGTAATATTACGATGCTGGGTTTTTAATGAATAAATACGTTGCTCATCACCACCAATATGGCGTTTTACAGTCTCACGAATAACGCCTTCCATTATATCCTTTGCTCGTCCGAAACCTTGTTCAAGGTCGATCTGGTAACTCTCAGCCTTAAAACCACTCAGGTAATCATCCTTGTAAGCAACCAGATTTTGCAAGTCCCAGGGCTCAAGCGCACGAATGTACTTTTTGGGGAGGGATTGGCTGCCAACCACTAAAACATCATCAAAGTCATCAGTAACAGTGCCAGAAGCTGAACGCCATCGAGTTTTTCGAACTTGTGTTGTATAGGTTTCCTGCTTTCCTTCAGAATTAGTTCGAGTTCGAGTTTCAGAGACATAATAATAAACACCCCGTTGACCGGTATAATAACTCATCGTGTCAGAATCATAGGTCCAGTGAGGCACATAGACACCACTCACAGAGGCTTCAAGTCGAGCCTTCTTTTTTAGTTCATTTGGTGCAAACCATAAACTTTTCAACCAATCTTTGTAACTCTGTGCAGCGACTCTATTGGTTACTTTAAACGGCAATAATGAGCGAGGCTTGATCAACTTAACCGATTGAGCAGTGGTAACAATTTCACTATCACAAAACAGACAGTTCTGCGCGACCACATCCGCATCAGATGTGGATTCCGCGCCGCAGGATGAACACTTAACAACAAGTCTCTCTTCTGTTACTGAGTCATCTTTTGCCTTAGTTAAGAACTCATGGAAGTCCAATTCCTCAATATCCTCCTCGCTGCGAGGAATAGGGTTTTCAAAGTCACAATAACGACACACCAGTGACTCGGTACCAGGTTGATAGGTAAGTTTGGCACCACATTGTTGGCACTTAAATTCGCTAACATTAACAGAGTCATCACTGACTTGTTTTTCCACATCGTCTGATTTTAATGGTGGTGGTGTAACAGACATAACAGTTTACTTCCTTAAATCTAGCTCTTAACACAGATCCATTGTTTATAATATTTTCATCCGTTCAAATTACTCAGGACATTATTGTGATGGTAAAGGTGGTGGTGTCGTGGCAAAAAAGCTCGTTAATGCTGCAACCTTTGAAGCCGCCTCCCAGTCACTCATCCCCTCAGTCCAAACCAGAGTTTCACGGGTAATCGTACCATTCCCAATCATGGTTTTGATTCCGTCCATTGATATTGGCCCCTGCGACTGACCATTGATTGCTGCGTGAAAAACTTTTTGTTGCGGTAATGGCGGAGGAGCTGCTGTTGATGTATTTTGCTGTGGTTGCTGAACACTTTGCCCCATTTGATTGGCCATGGCAAACCCCATTCCCATTCCCATACCACCACCAGCCATTCCAGACTCATTTTCAGCGGCTTTTTCCATCGCATTGGCAGTCTGAAACTGCGTATATTGATGTAGGTTGCCAATAACTCCCATACTGGTTCTCTTATCAAGTGCCTCTTCAACTGCTGCCGGTAAGGAAATATTCTCCACCAGCATTTTGGTAATATCAATACCATAAGCAAGAAAGTCATCATGAATTTTATTGATAATAAACTCACCCAGCTCATCATAATTGGCAGCCATATCTAATACGGGAATTTTTGCTTCGCCAACAATATCGGCGAAACGAGAGACAATTAAATTGCGCAATTGATCAGTGATTTCATCAGTCGTGAAGTGACCATCCGTGCCCACAATTTCTTTAATAAAATGATGTGCATTGTTAACCCGAATGGCATAAGTTCCAAATGCGCGTATTCTTAATGGGCCAAATTCAGGATCCCGCAACGTAATGGGATTTTTAGTTCCCCATTTTAGATCGGTAAAACGACGTGTATTGACAAAATAAACTTCCGCTTTAAAAGGACTGTGGAAACCATGCTTCCATCCCTGTAAAGTTGATAATATCGGCATATTATCGGTTTCAAGGGTATAATCACCAGGTTCAAATACGTCCGCCAGCTTGCCTTTGTTGATAAATACCGCCACCTGAGATTCACGTACAATTAACTTTGCACCCATTTTGATCTCATTATCATGGCGCTCGAAGCGATAAACCATGGTATCGCGACTATCATCAGTCCATTCAATGATATCAATAAATTCGCCACGAAGTTTGTCGAAAAATCCCATAATAGAGTCCTTTTAAATAAAGCAGTTCACAAGCCGACAGGAGATTGAAATTTCCCTGCGAGTCATCATTATTCAATAGTAGCACACCCCATAACGACCAAACTATGGGATTCATTCCATTAAATTTCGCCTACACTGTAAGAAATTCAGAAAATAGTAGTACTATTTAGCCAATCATGGTTGGCTAACAAATTAATTCATAAACCAGTAATTAATATAAGTCTATCAGGAAGGGTCTGGCACACAGGAGGAATAATTTGCGTCTTATTTTCAGCCGAAACAATCACAAATCATGAAAAATGGTAATAACAACAGGTTATATCTTTGACCCTTAATAAGGCTGATTATTGCCAATCAGGAATCCGAACTCTTGCCTATAGAATAGCCCTTTTTGGTTAACTCATCATAAACATTTGTTAGAGCAATGCAACTCTCATTAAAAGAATTCTCTTCTTTGGCGCGTTTCTCAAAGCCATACTCACTAATATCAAAATGAAGTACTGGTTCAATGTTACAAGCGTCCAGACAGGACTTTGTACAGCTAAGTCCACAACCATCAATTGCAATAATTGGCCTACCCGACTCAGCCATTTCCATAATGGGCGGGACTTTACCAATGACGCCGGAAATACAGGACATTTCAGCAATCCCATCGCGATCCATATTCAATGCCAAATCATGAGCCATCTGTGCAAGATTTGAACACCCTGAACAAGAATACACAATTGGCTTTTTAT
>CBDUHU010000257.1:0-5735 GCA_965366725.1 uncultured Kangiellaceae bacterium | reverse complement strand
CTTATTAGCACCATCAGCCATTCTTATTTGATGATCCATTAGAAAAAACTCGTTACCAGTAAATCTTGATAGGTAATTTTGATGACTAAAATCTGAGGTATTTTTGTGCACCAGAGGATGCAGCGTTTCTATCGCACTATCACCACTCTGAGACTGTCTGGTTTTCCAATACTTTTCTCTGGCAAAAGGATAAGTAGGCAAACTGATTCGTGACGGGTGATTATCGCCATATAGTTTTTGCCAGTCTATATCCAGCCCCTTTACCCATAACTCAAGTAGTTTTGATAATTTATTTCTCATTATCCATTTATCAATCGCTTCCTTCATATCATCGTCCTGGCTGATGATATTCATTTCCTCATGATTACTATTAATTTGTCCTCTAAAAACTCCGTCAACAGATTCATCACCTTCAAGAAAAGAGACTAGCTTATCTTGTAGCATGTTTACCGAGTCAACAACCAGTCCAAGTCTCTCATCCATTGCCTCTCGGCCAAGTTGCAGGGTATAAGATATCGAATAAAGAAAATCATCAGTAAGCTGTTCTTGATTGTCGTGATTTAGCCGGGACGATAAAAACGCACTTAAGTCGGCAACTTTATGCATCAATTGTGATTCGGTTCTAGCTGAAACAGGTATAATTACACTGTTCGGTTTCGCCCCGCTAAAGTCGCTCCTGTTTGTTCTATTGGAAGCTTCGTACTCCTGTAGAATTAAATGAGCATTCGCCCCACCGATTCCAAAAGAAGAGATCCCGGCAATTCGTGGTGCTTTTTGATTGCGACCACGAATATTAACTGATGGCTGTACCCAGTCGGCTAATTCTTTTTGAACCTTAAATGGTGACTCTTTAAAATCTATTTCATCATTAGTGATTGTTGAATGAAGGGAAGGAACAAGTTTTTTATGCTTGAACTGCAATAATATCTTAGTCAATCCAGCTATACCTGCGGCAGATTCACAATGACCGATATTCGATTTTAGCGAACCAATGGCGCAATATTGTCGTTTATCAGTATTCGCTCTGAAGGCACGAGTTAATCCTGAAATTTCAATGGGGTCACCCAATGCAGTGCCAGTACCATGAGCTTCAATATATGAAACTTGCTCAGCAGTTAATTTTGCTCGTTCTAGTGCATCCCTTATCACATCAGCCTGTGCCAGAGGACTTGGTACGGTATAACCATTAGTTTTTCCACCAGCATTTATTGAACTGGCTTTAATAACGCCATAAATATGGTCTCCAGATTTTTCAGCATTGCTCAAAGGTTTTATTACTATCGAACCAACGCCTTCGGCATCAATAAATCCATCAGCCCCTTCACCAAATGATTTACATTCATTTCCACTGGACATGGCAGACATCTCTGCCAACCTGAGATAATGAACAGGGTCAATGATCAGGTTTACACCGCCGACAAGTGCACACTCACTTAAGCCGCTATACAAGCTTTCCAATGCCAGATGAATGGCGGTCAACGAAGAAGAACAAGCTGTGTCAACAGCTAAAGAGGGTCCTTGAAAATCGAAAAGATAGGAAGCCCGATTGGCGATTGAGAAATGATCTGGTTCAGCTGTGTACATGGAATTCATAACACCAACAAAGACTCCGACCCGCGAAGATTCCGCCAGATTTTCAGGAGTATAGCCTGCATCTTCTATTGCATGATATCCGGATTCAAGAAAAATTCTTTCCTGTGGATCCATTTGCTCTGCTTCAACTGGTGATATCTGGAAAAACAGAGGATCGAATTTATCAATATCACAAATAAATCCTCCCCAACGAGTATAAATTTTTCCAGTCTTACCTTTTTCTTCGTCATAGAAAGCTCGCCAATCCCAACGATCTTTCGGCACTTCACTTATACAATTGGTTCCTTGTTTTAGATTATCCCAAAATTCATCAAGGTTAGCCGATTGTGGATATCGAGCGTCAAGGCCAATTATTGCCACATCAAATAACCCTCGGTTTCTTTGCGACGATGAGAAGGATAATGATGACTGTGAACGACTGTTTCTTTTAGCTTTTGGCCAGTTTTCATTAGTTGTTATGGCCTTAGAACCTGACTTATCTGTAGCTAGCGTTAGCTTATCTGATATGTTTTTGGATGACTGAGCAATAATTTTGACCAATTGTTCCTTTTTATTTTCAATAAAATAATCAACTAAACCATCAATAGTTTGTACTTCAAAAAATAACGTACTAGTGATCCCTGAAAATTCTTTACGCAACTGGGCGGTAAGACGTGTTACTAGAATTGAATCAAGTCCGTGCTCAACAAATGGCTTGTTTGCAACGATTTTCTGGATTGGCATTTTAAGAGTTTTGGCAACTTTTTTGCGGAAATAAAGAATACTTGCTTCTCTTAAATCGATAGGCTGATTGTCCCCTGATTCAACCTCACCAGCTTCCAACAGGGTGTTATTTAAATCAACCTCTCTGGAAACCTGTACACTACTTTCTACTGCCCCCTGATCTTGATTTGACAGCGATATGGAAGAATGACTGTTTGCCGAACTAAGATCATCAGAATCATTTTCATTAGACAACCCGTTCAAATCCAGAGTTCTTGAAGAAAACTCCCTTATCTCAACACAAATATTCCCTTCACTATCACATAAATCCACATCCAATTTAATGACCTTGTCGTCAATGTTGGTACCAATAGAGTAACGAATCCAGGCATACATGTCGGTCTGACACGGGGAAATAATTCTTAAGGATTCGAGTGCAAATGGTAATGCAGGTAACTCGGGCAGTTTTTTCATATCTGCAACTAGTGCAATACTAGCCTGTAATGCAGAGTCCATAATACTTGGATGAAGTAAATATTCTCTTTCAGTACCTCTAATCACTTCCGGTAGGTGTAGCTTTGCCAACAACTCCTGCTTACCAACAAAAATTTTATCAACCGCTTGATGAGAAACACCATAGTTTATATTCATCGCGGAAAAAGACTGATAAACCTCCTCACAAAATACAACACTTCGCTTCATCTTGTTTTTTAACTTATCCAAATCAAGTGGTTTTGGCGGGGGTTTAGTAGAAAAAACCGCAGCACCTAAGCAATGAACGACTTCATCTTCTGATTCATTACTATAAACTTCATAATCAATCTGTTGATAAGGATTACTCCGAGACTCCGATGCAAAAAGAGCAATAGTCACTTCTTTTTGTTGCTTTACAATCACCGGCTGAGCCCATACTACATTATATAATTCTAGTGTCGAAACCTCAGCACCACTCGGTACTGATTGTTGTACTGCTGCTCTAGCCATTTCAAGATAAGCGACAGCAGGCAAAATCCTCATATTCTTAACCTGATGATCTTTTAGAAAAAACTCTTCACCACTAAACCATGAAGAGTAACGTTGCTGAGAGAGATCAGAGGTATTTTGTTGCAATAATGGATGCAAAACTGAGTGACTAGAATTATTCGCAGACAAATATGGCATATCCGTTTGTTTTAACTGATAACAATCTTGCTCAAAAGGATAGGTTGGAATTCTCCCTGCTTTAGCCGGGGAAATTGATGAATAATATTTTAGCCAATTAACACTATTGCCTTTAACCCATTCTAAAGCTGTGTTAAATATTGACTGTTCAGTTGACTCAGCATTTAGTGAAAAGTTAAATGTACTATGTTCAAGGTTATCATAAATATAATTCGATTTTTCACCTTGAATTTGATACAAGGCCAATAACTCTTTGAGATCCTGAACTTGTGTTCTTGTATCACTTTCATTAAGTAAAAAAGTTACCCTTTTTGAATAGTTGGCACGGCGATTCTGGAATGTATAACACAGGTTTTCTAGTGATACTTCACTTTCTGATGAGTTAAGGTAGCTTATGATATCATTCACATATTGATTAAGACTTGCAATTGATTTTGCCGATAAGATAAAAACTCGTGCCGCCAATTTCTCAATCTGATTTTGCTTACTCTTAATTTCCTGAGGTAGATATTCTTCCAGTAAAAGGTGGACATTAGTACCCGAAGCTCCAAACGAATTAAGCCCTGCTAACATCGGACGTGTTGAATTTATTTTATAATTTTCAGTAACCAGTTTACACTTATTATCATCAGCATTGAGTTTCTGGTTAATCTGATTTTTCTCAAGATTCGGGACTTTATAGATAGTTCGAGTGTTAAAACTAAGAATAATCTTCAATAACGCTCCTAAAGAAGAAACACACTCCATATGACCAAGAATAGGCTTTATGCTTGAAATAGCCGGCAGCGAGTTAGCACTCTCTCCTGTACGTCCCTCTTCAAACACCAACTCTTCACATGCTTCGTTAATCGCGTTAAACTCAACGAAGTCAGAGATCTCATTCCCCATCCCCTGAGCTTCGATATAACAAACATCATTGACAGATACATCTGCATTCAAATAGCATTCCCGGATAACTGACTTCTGTCCATTTTTGCTCGGCGAAAACATTGAATGTCCGTCTTTACCGTTAAAGTTCATTGCAGCTTCTTTAAGATTTGCATAAATGTGGTCTTTAGCACTAATGGCGTTTGCAGAACTAGTCAAAATCAGAGCAAGCGCTCCTTCTGAACGAACATAGCCATTTGAGTCCCGATGAAATGAATAACAGTTGCTACCTGGCGTGGTAATATCGAGTTTGGTCAGAGAATCAAATGTTTCTTGAGAAAAGTTAATTTTTACCGCGCCGACTATCGCATAATCTATACTCCCATCGCGAATTAGCTCCATCGCTCGATTAACTGCAGCCGCGCCGCTCGAACACATTGTATTAATGACTTCACTTGGCCCATGAAAATCGAAATGGTATGAAAGTCTATTCGCCAGACTGCTTCCTGAATGATTTAATACATAATCTTCCTGTAGTGCTTTTAATCGATTTATTTCGTTATAATCACTTCCTTCCGCTCCAATAAAAACTCCAACTTTTCTATTTGACAACTCATCAAGAGTGTAACCTGAATCTTCTATTGCTTTATACGTACACATTAAGAGCTGACGTAATTGAGGGTCCATTAATTCAGCTTCATTGTAACTGATATTAAAAAATGCCGGGTCAAACTCAAATGCACTATTAATCATTCCACAGATTAAATCATCACCGCATTCATCATTACCTTCCCTGTTTCTTAGAAATTCAAATGAATAACTATCATAGAGAATTTCTTCGTCAATAATAGACTGCCAGAATTGTTCAATGTTATAACCACGCGGTAATACTCCATCCAGGCCAATAATAGCAATATCGCCAGATTTCCTTTCAGATTTACTTTCCAGCATTTTTAATTCTTCACTATCTTTAACACCAGCCAGTTCATAATACTTTTTAAAATAGTCAACATGGTGATTGGGATTAGTAATAGTACGGCTATCTTCAGAAATTTTCTGATAAACTCGCAAACGGTCTCCGCTTGAATGTTTTAAAAACTTATAATTTCTGTTTTCTTCCAGAAATGCAACCGCGGAGCTAACGCCAGGAACATGACAATCATCAAATGCCAGAATTCCATCAACCTCAAGAATAATATCACTATAAAAATAGTCGATAGTGACATAATCATGCATATGTAAACCGTCGATAAAAATAAAATCAAATTTCTCACCTGCTTTGACTAACTCAGGAAGAATATTGTAGTCTTTTTCCTCAAGCAGGCGAAAATCACAGCTGAAGTTAGCCTTTTTAATTTGATCAACCCCAATCGATTCAAACTCCAGTGACTGGCATGGATCAACCGCAGTAT
>CBDUHU010000256.1:0-5789 GCA_965366725.1 uncultured Kangiellaceae bacterium | reverse complement strand
TGCTTCTCTCAGTGTAACGCTGTACTCTTGTGTCATGTTTTTTCCTGCAAACAGTTGTCGCTGAAATGTAATTTCCAATAATTGCGGATTATATAGCAGCCATTGCCCGGACAGAAACTATTTCAGAACTATCTCGCTTTTCTAACCTGATTAGCGATACCAGAGCTTTGGATCAATTGCAAAATTCTCATCAACTAACCTTTCAAGGTAGGTAAAGCCACTGGAATGTCTTACTTCTATATATACTCTATTAAAAGTACTCCGATCAAGATGAGCTCTTATTCCCATACACCAGGATTTCCAGGTATGTTCAGATATTCGCCCTTTAGCCCTCAGATAGACCTGTTCATTAGATAAATCCAGATAATTAAACACTAACTCTCTTACCCTCACTTTATCTTGCTCAGCAGGTAATTTCCCGATCAAGACATCAACCGGTAACTCCATTGATAATTGACGATATTGTTGGTCAAGATGATCTTCAAACTCAGCTTGTGCCTGTTTTTTAGTCAGTCTGATTTGCCAGGCACCAAAAATAACACCAATAGCGGTCGCAACTGAACCAATCGCGGTCGCAACTGAACTGATAATATTCCAATCTATATTCATTAATAATTTCCTGAGATTGTTTAATATGTTGGTTATGCGTCAGGCTTATTTCTAAAGACCAGATTATACGCTTTGACTCTTGTCTTTAACCAATCAATCAGATTTGAGAATAATACCGCAATAGTTGTGATAAATAGTCCCATTAACAAAACCACTAAGTCATTCTATATATAGACTGGTATAATTACAGTTCAATTAATCTATGATAAGTACTTCATGAGAAAAAGTGGACAAATTGCCGATAATAATGCAAAGATTGATTGGTCGGTTATTAAATTATTATTACCTTATCTGGCGGAATTTCGATGGCGCATTGCGATCGCTTTATGCTTTATGGTTGCCGCTAAGTTAGCCACTATCGCCCTACCGTTTATCTTAAAATTTATTGTGGATTCATTAAACCAAGCCCCGGTAACCAATAACGCCGGTACTATGGATTTATTTCCTGCCTGGCTGCTTACTCCCATTGCCCTGGTATTTGCTTACGGTTTCTTTCGGTTCAGTATGGTGGTATTTGGTGAAATCAGAGATACAATATTTGGACGAGTGACAGAAAGAGCAATCAGACGAATAAGTCTTAAGGTGTTTCAACATTTACATTCTCTTGACGTAGAATTCCATTTGAACCGACGTACTGGCGGTTTAGCAAGAGATATCGAGCGCGGAACCCATGGGATTAATTTCTTAATGCGCTTTATGATTTTCAACATTATTCCAACCCTGATCGAGATATCACTGGTGATTGGTATACTGTTAACTAATTATGGTATTGAGTTTGGTCTGGTCACTTTTCTATCAGTAGCGGTTTATATTACTTTTTCAGTAATCACCACCAACTGGCGTAATAAGTTTATTCGGGCTGCTAACGAAGCAGATTCAAATAGTAGCACCCGCTCGATTGATAGTCTGCTTAACTATGAGACAGTTAAGTATTTTACTAATGAATCTTATGAAGCCGATAAATATGATCAAGATCTAAAAGTCTGGGAGTTAGCTAAACGTAAAAACAGGCTAACCTTACTTGCTCTTAACAGTGGGCAGGCACTCATCATCAGTTCTGCAATCACAGCCCTGATGTTATTGAGTATCCTTCAGGTAAACAAAGGAATGATGACAGTCGGTGATTTCGTACTTGTAAATGCATTTATGATGCAGTTGTTTATGCCATTAAATTTTCTTGGCTTTGTCTATCGTGAAATTCGTACTGCGCTGATCAATATTGAGAAACTATTTGCCCTATTGTCGCGACAACCAGTGGTATACGACTGTGATGACGCCGCCGCTTTGCAATCTGCGGAGGCTAGTATTCGTTTTGAACAGGTGAAGTTTGGTTACAAAGATAACCGGGAAATATTAAAAGGCATTAATTTTCAGATCAATGCAAAGCAAACTGTTGCAATTGTCGGTAGCAGTGGTGCCGGTAAATCTACCATTGCTAAGCTACTATTCAGGTTTTACGATCCAACAGAAGGTCAAATTACTATTGGTGGACAGAATATCCGTGATGCCAGCCAACAATCACTTAGAAAAGCGATTGGCATTGTTCCACAGGACACTGTTTTGTTTAATGATAGTATTTTGGAAAATATTCGTTATGGTAATCCTGACTCAAGTGATGAAGAAGTTTTAGAAGTCATAAAAATGGCCCACCTGGATCACTTTATTTCCCAGTTGCCAGAAGGTCTGTCGACTCTTGTTGGCGAACGAGGACTTAAGCTGTCAGGGGGAGAAAAACAACGGGTTTCAATTGCCAGAGCATTACTTAAACGACCGCCAATTATGGTTTTTGATGAGGCAACCTCTTCACTGGATAGTCGTTCAGAATCGGCAATTCTTGACGCAATTCACGAAATATCGGGCAATTATACCAGCCTGGTAATTGCTCATCGTTTATCAACGGTTATCAAAGCAGATATGATTTTAGTGTTGGAGCAAGGAAAAGTTGTTGAAACTGGTACTCATCATGAATTAATGGCGAACAATGGACTATATGCAGAACTGTGGCGCGCACAGCAAAGCGCTGAAAAACAGGACTTCCTGAAACAGAAATAGAGATTCGATAATTGACAAAACCAGAGATAATACTAGCATCTGCATCGGTGTACCGAAAAAAGTTACTTAATCGGCTTGCTCTTCCCTTTCAGGTTGTGCCGGCAGATGTTGATGAAACCCCAGAACGAAATGAACATCCTGAAGCTTTAGTAAAAAGGCTTTCGGTTAGCAAGTCTAAACAGGTTGCAGTTAATCACTGCAAACAGTGGGTTATTGGCAGTGATCAAGTTGCCCATTTAGATGGAAAAATTCTTGGTAAGCCGGGCAACCAATCAAATGCACTCAAGCAGTTAATGATGTGTTCAGGTAAAGATGTCCAATTTATCACTGGCGTTTCTCTTGTCAATCTGGAGTTGGAGCGATACAGCTACCAACACTCAGTTGTTGATGCCAGATTCCTGGATTTAAGCGAACGTCAAATCATTCACTATCTGGAAGTGGATAAACCTTTCGACTGTGCTGGCAGTTTTAAAATAGAGGCGCTCGGCGTCTCTTTATTCGAATGGGTAAAAAGCAGTGACCCAACCAGCTTAGAAGGATTACCGTTGATTGTATTGTGTCAACTGCTCCGTCAAAATGGTATTGAAATACTCTGAACATCGGACTGTTTCAATATTGAGTAGTCTATCAGTTTCAGTTAGAAAACAGTCTGGCTGAACCAGTGAACATGTAGTTATCTGACATAGGCACGGATAACTTTGATAATTACCTCTGCCAATATAACTGCTTTATTGCCCCTGCTGCTGAGTTTTTCGTTGCACCAGTATTATTCCCAGAAGCATGATTAAAATTCCTGAAATTTCATAGACAGTAAGAAAATCGCCCAATACTGGCATCGCAAATAATGCTGAAAAAATAACACCACTTGTCGCTATTATACTAGCCTCATAAGCTTTTAAATATTGCATTACCTGGCTAAAAACAACCATAACAACACCGACCGCAACTAATCCGTTAAGACTGATAATTATCCAGTTATTGATACTGATATCAGGTAACGGTGATTAAAGGAGTGCTGCCAATACAAATTGCAAAAGTGGCTACCTGATTACTGGAAAGTTCGGGCTCGCCTGCTAAATGCAATAGCCGGATCAGAATATTGGTTAAGGCTAAGCAAAGAACCGCAATCACTAACCAGAAAATACCAATTATTTCGCTACCACTTGGTTGTTGGAAAAAAAACATCCATAAGCCTGCCAGGGCTATCAAAGAACCTAGTAACTGAATTCTCGTCGGATGTTCTCGTAGAATTATAGAACTTAAAATCACTGTGGCAATACCAACAAAATTCATGATATATGCGTGGGTGGTCACCGGTAATAATTCTAGTGAAAAAATAAATAAGCTTCTAACAATCGCATAGTTTAATAAACCAATACCAACAACAAGTAACCAGGTACGTCTGGTTACTTTGACAATATTTGTTTCTCGTTTGATGACTAAAGTGTATATCAACATTCCTATGCAGGCAGCTAACATTTGCAGCCAAAGAAAGGAAAAATAGGAGACTTCTGCTAACGATTGCTTTGCATAAACAATCGTTAGCGAAACAGCCGCCATTGTTACAATCAACTTGATGATTGCGAAGGTCCTTTGATTAATAGGATTCAAACTCTCACTCTCCGCACAGCTAACAGGTTTGATTAGTCGTTTAACCAACCCTGTAAATGACAGACCCTCTCAAGAATAGTGATCGGGTTATGAACTGACAATTCGGCAAATGAATTGGCGCCACTGGTTACGGCAACAGAATCGATACCGGCATTATTGGCCATCTTCAGATCGTGAATACTGTCACCCAACAACAAGGTATCATGTAACGGCTTGCTGGCTTTGTCTAATAAATACTCAACCATTTCAGGATGAGGTTTTGATGCAGCCTCATCAGCGCAAATAGTCAAATCAAAAAAATCAGTTAAACCAGATTCTTTTAGTACTCTCTCCAACCCATGACGTGCTTTTCCGGTGGCAACAGCAATCGGGATACCTTCCTTCTTTAACCATTCCAATAATGGGATTGTTCCCTCAAATAACGGAGATGGTGTATTATCTCCTTCAACATATTGATATCGGTAGATCTCCATTAATTCATCGCGCATCTGGCTATCGGCAGACGGAAACATCTGATCCATCACCGCACTCATACTCAATCCGATGATCGATTTAACAGCTTCAACAGAGGGTATGGGTAACTGCTTTTCTCTGGCAGTTGCCTGCATAGCAGACACAATCCTGCCAGTTGAATCCATCAGTGTTCCATCCCAATCGAAAATAATAAAGGAATACTTGTTTCTCAGTTTAGACATGTTTAATCAAGCCCCAGAAAGTTGGATTTACTTTGATAAGTTCTTACGCAGATACGCCAGGGTTTGTTCCATTTTGGCTGGTACCTTTGCTTCAAAGCTTTCCTTTGTTTCAGAATCAGGTGTAGTAAAGGTAAGTTTTTTAGCGTGCAAACAAAACGTTTTACTGTTTAATTTATCTAGCAATACCTGATTTAAATCAGTATTGCTATATCGAGTATCCCCAAGCAGCGGACAACCTGCATATTGTGCATGCACTCTTATTTGATGGGTTCGACCGGTCATCGGCATTGCACTGATCAGACTCAATCCCTTAAACGTCTCGATACACTTAAACCGAGTTTCAGACGCCTTACCAGCTTTGTCTACCGTCACATATCGCTCGCCTGACTTTTCCTGATTCTTAAGCAATGGTGCTGTAATTCGAGTTTTATTATGATCCCACTCCCCGGCAACAATCGCGAGATACTCTTTTTTCATAGTACGTCCACGTAATTGTTCCTGAAAGTGCTTTAAATAACTCCGACGTTTGGCAATTAGCAAACAACCAGAAGTATCACGGTCAAGTCGGTGCACTAGTTCGAGAAATTTTTCTTTTGGCCGCAATGCTCGCAATGCCTCAATCACACCAAAAGACAACCCACTGCCACCATGAACTGCTATACCTGAAGGTTTATTAAGTAATAGAAATTTTTTGTTTTCAAAAATAATATGTGATTCTAGTGTTTTAACCTTGTTAAGCTTACCGATTTCAAGATTATTATTATTCTCACTAACTCTTATCGGCGGTATTCTCAGGTTATCACCTGATTGAAGCTTATACTC
>CBDUHU010000255.1:0-5789 GCA_965366725.1 uncultured Kangiellaceae bacterium | reverse complement strand
GCTCTCTAACGGTGTTTCCTCTCAGCAATTTATCCAGTCGGAAGAGCTATCTAAAATAGAGTCGGGAACTTTAATCGCAGATATTATGACAACTAATTTGATCACGGTAACTGCCGACATGAAAATTGCTCATGCAGCTCACCTGATCCATCGTAAAAAAATTGGTTGCTTGCCTGTTGTCAATCGTAATAATGAGCTAATTGGTATTATTACCGATCATGACTTTGTTGCAATCAGTATCCAGCTTATGGATATGATGGATGATGGGGAACCTATGGAAGAAATCGACTATTAAGCTGTTATGAGATCTATTATCTGTTGATTAGCTTAAATAACCTTTACAAAGTTTATCAACAGATACTCAACCAGAAGGCGCAACTAATAACGCGCTTCTATTGGTGTTAGCTAAAATCAAAGTGGCTCAGCCTGGAGTGGAAAAATAATCGCTACTTACAACAAAGTCTTCCATATCTTCCTCATCAATCTCAGCTTCACTAATCACTTTACCTGCAATATGAAATCCTGCTTTAATTGTTGAGTCAGGGTCACCGGTTTCAAGCGGGTGCCATTTAGGCAGGGGTTGACCCGTTGCCAGCAAGCGGTATCCACAAGTGTTTGGTATCCAGGATAGCTCGCCAGCGTTCTCAGGCGTAATCTTTATGCAGTCAGGAACGTACTTATGACGTTCCGGGTACACAGTACAATGACAATTACCGATATCTAAATACTGACAGACAACATTGGTGTGATGAATCGTGTCCGTATCTTCATCTTGTAATTTATGTGCACAACATTGGCAACATTTATCACAAATTGACTCCCATTGTTGTTCATTAAGCTCAGTTAGTGGAATTTTTTCCCAAAAGCGATCTTTACTACTCATGATTTTATCCGTGCTGATGCGATCTTCTGATTATTTAACAGAACTTCCAGATAATCCCCGGAAGATAACTTTGCAACACCTTCAGGTGTCCCGGTTAACACAATATCCCCGGGGAAAAGTGTAAACGACTTTGAAATGCTTTCTAACAAGGATGCACAATCAAAAATCATATCACTGCAGCGCCCCAACTGGGCAACTTGCCCATTCTTTTTCAAACTGAACTCAATATCTTTTAATGTATTGGCAGGCAGATCGACAAATCCACTTATCGGACATGCACCGTCAAAGGATTTCGCTTTTTCCCAAGGTTGTCCTTTTGACTTAAGTTCACTTTGTAGCTCACGTAAAGTCAGATCTAAACCAATGCCAACACCACCAATAGCAGCAACACACTGCTCTCTGCTAGCCTGACTCAATCTGGACTTAACCAATAGTGCAATTTCCAATTCATGCTGGCATTCACCAAGTCCCGTAGGTATGGTTAGCTCTTTTTCAAAATTTACCAGCGCATTAGACGATTTGATAAAAATTATTGGCGTTTTCGGGATAGGGTTATTTAACTCTTTAGCATGAGCAACGTAGTTTCGGCCAACACAAACAACTTTACTGGAATAAAGGTCAAATGAGCCAGCAGGCTCTCCTTTTAAGGAAATTTTTTGAGGACTAAAAGCAAATTCAAGCATGTTTAAATACAGAAAAAATAGACATCTAAAAGAGAACTTGATTTTAACACGAACCCGGGTACTGGATCGCTAGTTCTTTAACAAAAAAAGACTTTAGCCCCAATTCACCATTCAACTAGTAGAATCCTGACTACCTGGACAGACCTATTTTATTTTTGGATAACCAATCTGATCAGCTAAAAAACCAACTCCGGTGGCAAAATAATGTGAGCGATTCCACCGCATAATGACATCAAAGTTATTATACACCAGATAGATCCGTCCTTTTTCTCCACCAGGCGCAATTAAGTAAGCATCGATATCAACCGCTGGCAAATTACTCATATCGCTTCTCCTAACACCATCCTGTTGCCATTGGGCGAGTGACTTTTGATGAACTTTGCCAATTTGATAGGATTCAAATGGTTTGGTTAGCTTTACCTGTCTCCCCCAGGTTCTATCTTTCTGCCAACCTGATTTGGCCAGAAAATTTCCCATTGACGCAAAGATATCCTGCTTATTTCCCCAAATATCTTTCTTTCCGTCTCCATTAGCATCAAGCGCGTAACTCAAAAAACTACTTGGCATAAATTGGCAATGTCCCATAGCCCCAGCCCAACTGCCTTTCATATCATCTATTTTGATATGGCCCTCAGCTAGTATTCTGGTAGCAGCCATGAGTTCTTTACTGAAAAATTTGGCTCGCCGTCCATCAAAGGCGAGAGTTGCTAACGCACTAGGCACGTGATATTGGCCTGTAATACGACCAAAGTTGCTCTCTTTACCCCACAATGCAACAATGAACCTTGCGCTGACGCCGGTTAATCCTTCAGCCTCCTTAAGCAATAATTGGTTCGATTGATAGGCTTGACGTGCTTTTTTTACTTTCCACGGTGGAATCACTTTATTTAGATAGGTTTCATGAGTCATTGTACCTTCAGGTTGTCGTCTATCCAGTTCAATCACTCTTGGAATATATTCAAGTGACAAAATTAACTGCTCAACCAATGCTTCAGGAGCACCCTGTTCAAGCATTTTCGGTTTAAGTGTTTGTTTCCACTGTTCAAACTCTGCGACGACATCTGCTTTCGCAATACTTAATGAAGCTATGAAGATAATAATTAAACCGCCAATTTTCATAGACAGAACATTCCTTTTAATTCGTAGAGTTAGCTTTTGGAAAATTAATATTGTGATGAACTGCCGGTGGCATTTGTAGGTAAAATCCCTCTTCTGCCAGCTTTGTTTTTACTTCATTAATATCTGCCCGTGATAATTTTTTTCTTTTAGCAAGATTGATCTGCAAGGCAAATGAAGGCTCTCCGAAAATATCCATCAATGTATCAGGTACTTTTGAGAAGTCATCTTTTGTCGGAAAATATAGGTACATCTCATCTTTTTTACTACTGCGGTAAACACTTGCTAACATATTCTATATCTCATTAAATTAGTATATTGTCTGGAGTTCTACCTATTTTACCAAGATTTGTACTGAGTACCAGTCACTTGAACTCTTTTGAAGTGTTGTTAGTCTTTTGTTCGGTCCACAAAATTCATAAGAGC
Source organism: uncultured Kangiellaceae bacterium (assembly GCA_965366725.1). Taxonomy (GTDB): domain Bacteria; phylum Pseudomonadota; class Gammaproteobacteria; order Enterobacterales; family Kangiellaceae; genus Aliikangiella. Next base: position 2,681 of record CBDUHU010000255.1, on the reverse strand, counting down.
CGCAGCTGACTGGAACAAAGGAGACAATTTTTTACCACGCCACCCACTCCAGGACAATGGCATTGGTTCTTTAGTCAGCATCGCGTAAGCAACTTTCCTAACAACTCGTTTACTCGCCAGAATGTTTGTTGCAATTCCTATTTTCTTTGCTTCCTGTTTGACAATACTGACCAATCGCTCGGTCAATAATTTTAAATCCACTATGTCTCTGGGGTTGGGAATTGGGACAAGTTCCGGATGTGGTTTTGGGGAACTTTGATCTTCCTTATAGTTTTTTATTATTTGTGCAATATCATCATAATAGATTCTCAATGAACGAGGGTGAATTCCTTCTATACGACGAATTTCAGACCTGTTTTGCGGTTTATATTTAGCAATTAATACTAGTTGACCATCTCTAAACAAGTGGTTTTTTGTACGGTTAGTCTTAATCGCTGTCTCTTCTCGCCACTGATAGAGTTGCTTAAACAAATAAAGTGAGTGACTATCAAGCATCCAGACATCTTTCGCCTGACGGTAATCAACTCTATAGTCAGGCTTATTAATAACCATCAAAGCAAGCTCATCACATTCAGTAGTAAACAATTTTGACAGCGATGCCTGCTCCAGACAGCTGACTAATTGTGAGTATAGCTCTGGCAAAAATAATACATCTTTTGCCGCATAGCTAATTTGAGTTTCACTTAAAGGACGAAGCATCCAGTCAGATTGAGTTTCCTGCTTATCAATAACTACCTGACAGAGCTTATTCACCAATGAAGCATAACCTATAGACACTTCTCCTTCGATAAATGCATAAGCTATCTGAGTATCAAATAAGCCAATGATATTACAACCCCAGGTATGATACAAAACTTCCAGATCTTCACGGCAAGAGTGCATAATTTTAGTAATTGACTGATCGGCACAAATGACTCGAAAGTTATCAGGACAACTGACTTTAAGTGGGTCAATCAGATAAACTTTTTGACCATCAAATATCTGCACTAAAGCCAAAAGAGGATAATAAGTCGTTCTTCTTTCAAACTCTGTATCAATAGAAAGAACCTGGCAATTTAGCCAGGACAAAGCCAAAGCCTCAAAGGTGTCATCATCTTCCACCCAAACCTTTGGCACATCATCATAGTTTGTCATATGTTACCAATAATAAGCCCTAGTTTGACTCATCACGTAATTCCCTTCGTAGAATTTTACCGACATTTGATTTCGGCAAATCCTCTCTAAATTCAATCGCTTTTGGTACTTTATATCCAGTCAGGTTTTCCTTACAGTAGGCAAGTAGTTCATCTTCAGTCAAGCTCGGATCTTTCTTCACTACAAAAATTTTAACTACTTCACCACTTGATTTAGAAGGAATCCCAATCGCTGCAACTTCAAGCACTTTATCATTGGTTGCAACAACATCTTCTATTTCATTGGGATAAACATTAAAACCTGAAACCAGAATCATATCCTTAATACGGTCAACAATCTTAAAATAACCACGATCACACATAAATGCCACATCGCCTGTTGCAAACCAGCCTTCACTATTCAGTACTTTTGCGGTCTCCTCTGGCCTGTCGAGATAACCGCGCATCACTTGTGGCCCTCTAACCCATAACTCACCGGACTCACCAGTCTTCATTTCGTTGCCATCTTCATCACGAATTGAAACCTCAGTTGAACAAATAGGAAGTCCTATCGTTCCATCGAAATCTGACGCGTCCATAGGACTCATACAAACTGCAGGAGAAGTTTCAGATAAACCATAGCCAACCAGTAGCGGCACACCAGTTGTCTTCTGCCAGCTTTTAGCGACAGATTCCTGAACAGCCATGCCACCGCCAAGAGTCAGCCTAAGCTCGCTAAAATCTAATTGATTAAACCCCGGGGTATTGAGTAAACCATTAAACAGCGTATTGACCCCGGTTACTGCAGTAAATTTGTGTTTTGACATTTCTTTCACAAAACCAGCCATATCCCTTGGGTTAGTAATCAGAACATTTAACCCTCCGGTTTTGCAGAAAACCATACAATTAGCGGTTAATGAAAAGATATGGTAAAGCGGCAATGCTGTAATAATGATTTCATTGCCAGGCTGCACAACGTTGGATAACCATGCATGTGCCTGTAAAATGTTGGCAACCAGATTTCTATGAGTTAATACTGCGCCTTTAGCAACGCCGGTAGTACCACCTGTATATTGAAGGAATGCAATATCACTATGATTTAACTCTACTTTTTCAAGTGCCAGGTTTTGTCCTTCCTGCATTACTCTTTTAAAAGGTATTGCTGATGGAAGGTTATACTCTGGTATCATTTTCTTAACATATTTGGCAACAAAGTTAACCAGGTACGACTTAACACCACCAAGAGAATCCCCAGGCTCAGTGACGATAATATGTTTGACTGGTGTCTCCTGGACAATCGATGCAAGTGTGTGGGCAAAATTAGAAATAATGACAATGGCATCTGCACAAGCATCATTGAGTTGATGTTTTAGTTCTCGTGCTGTGTAGAGAGGGTTAACATTGATAATTGTAAGGCCCGCTTTCATAGCGCCAAAAATAGCAATTGGATACTGCAACAAATTTGGCATCATGATTGCGAGTCGATCACCCTGTTTCAAACCTAGTTCAGATTGAAGATACGCTGCAAAATCACGCGCTTTTTGATCGACCTCAGCGTAAGTTAATGAA
>CBDUHU010000254.1:0-5800 GCA_965366725.1 uncultured Kangiellaceae bacterium | reverse complement strand
CATCAAAATTTCTATAGCTATTTAATTTCTCCTGATAAGATAGCCCCGAAAATAGTCGTTGTTTCTGGTGTAGCCAGGGCTCGGTTGAACGCTGATGATAGAAACAACCTGATACAATAATATCGCGCGGGTCACGAATAAGATGCATGCCTCGGTATCCTCCCCGAAACTGAGCAAGGTCAAAGTATGAATGATTCTGAAAAAAAACCGCACTATCATCAGTTAAATCACACTGCTCTCCAGCATGATAATTAAGTTGGCAAAATTTAGACACTTTTCTAAAAATAGTATTTAACCAGACAGTTCCACTTTTATGGTGAGTTCCAATTAATATCTTTTGGGTTACAGATTTAGCTGGACTCGTAGATTGCTCTTTATATTCAGTGGATATTTTCATTTCAAAAACATTCCCTTAATACTGTTAATTCATAAATACTGTTAATTCATCACTGATTTTTATTAATTCTCATTTTTCAATTAGCCTGAATACTTTCACCTAATCAAAATGGAATAGACAATTTAAACTTTAGTGATAAGTTTATTAACCGAGTCAGCTACAAGACCACTAAAATACTCAAAAGAACTAACTGATTGTATTTTTAAATAGCCATTCTTGCCCATTGCCAGACAATCTTTGTTTGAAGTTAACAGACGAACACAATGATCAATCATTTGTTCGTCATTTTGCGCTAATAAGATTGCTTCACCTTCAGGAATTAACTCCTCATAACCATAATATGAACAGGGAGTGACGACACAGGGTTTACCATAGGCATAGGATTCAACGACTTTAATATTAGTCCCACCACCAAAGTAAATTGGTGCGACAGTAAAATCTACCTGCCTGTAATAACTGGCTAAATCGTTAACAAAGCCTATTGGCTTAACTCCATCAATCGCTGACCAACGCACAACATCTGCTTCTGATGTTTGTCCAACTAAATAAAGTTCAGCATTTGGCACCAGTGCTCTAATTTTATTCCACAAACGAGTTATAAAATGGTCTGCTCCTTCTCGATTAGTCGGATATTTAAAAAATCCAACCATCATTATTGAAGGATTTCTCTCACTATTATTAGTATTAAAGACTGGTTTATTTTTAATAAACGGAATGTTGGGTAATACTTCTCCTGTTGCAAAATCAGTCCTGTTTTGGTCCTTTGTGGAGGTAAACCAGACAGTATCAAATCGTTTAACTCGATCTTCTATAATAGCTAACATATTTTTATTTAACTCATGATTAGCTGATCTATCCTCGTTACCCACTTGATTATTATCGATAAAGGCATTCCAATTTAAATGATCCGCATCGTCGTAATCGAGAATACTCTTATCCGCCAGCTCAAATCCATCTATTCGACAGAGAGGATATAACAACCGTGAGACTAAGAGATCATAGCGCCTTCCCCGTAATTTTTGCTTAACCCAATTTGCAACATTTTTTATCGGCTTATATTGCACGGTTAAATCACCATCATTTAACTCAGGTTCATTCCAGCCTGCAATGCCTAACATCTCACCATCATCACATGATGTATCAATCATCACTTCATTTGAATCGGTGAATTGGCGGCTAAAAACTCCCAGATCTGTTGCAATTAATATATCTACTTTTCCCAGCTCTTTTAGCGACCGGTAAATGAGATTTGTTCTTTGACGTCCTCCATATTCACTTAATTGAGGAAACATTGGACTAACCAGTAAAATATTCATGATTCAGCTAATGTGTTTAAGGTCAGTGTCAGTGCTCGACATACGCTATCGATTTGTTGTTCGTTAATAACCAGTGGTGGCATTAATAATATACCGTTAGCCCGGGGTATCACCAACACACCAAAATCAGTCATCAACATTTCACGTACAACTTCAATATCAGCATCAAACTCTACCCCTATCAGAAGCCCTTTTCCTTTAACTCTTTTAACCCTATTGATTGATGACAATTTTTCGATAAAGTATTTTCCGCATTGTAAAACATGTTTGCACAGATTATTTTGTTCAGCAAAACGAATTGCCCCAAGACCAGCCGCCATAACCAGCGGATTGCCGCCGAAAGTGTTGCTGTGTAACTTCTTGGGAAAGGCCTGCGCTACCCTGTCAGACATAAGGAACGCCCCCATTGGTAAACCACCACCAAATGATTTTGCAATAGTGATCCCGTCAGCAACAAGATCATAACTGGTTGAAGCAAACCACTCACCAGTACGACAAAAACCAGTACAAACCTCATCAACCACCATCATAGCACCAACCCGATGCGTAAACTCCCTGGCCTTTTGCATAAACTCCCTGTCAACCACAGTTCCACCGTCATTAGCTTGCACTAATTCGCTAATAAATAATGCCGTATTATCATCGATTGCAGCTTCTAGAGATTTAATATTATTAACTTCAACAAAGTCAGCCTGATGTAATATATTAGCGAATGGTTGGCGTAAATCACTAATAGAAGCCAGGCCATTAGCGCCGAGCGTTAATCCATGATAACCACCACTGCAAGCAACTATCTTATGACGCCCTGTTGTAGCAACAGCTACTTTTATCGCGGCTTCCACAGCTTCGGTACCTGAATTACATAAGTAGGCTTTATCAATCCCCGAAGGCGTATGGTTTAGCAGTGATTGCAGAAATTCAGCCCTGGTATCATTCGCAAACAGTTGATGACAACTGGTCAACTTATCTAGTTGACGACTAATGTACTGTTTAACTATTGTATTATTATAGCCAACCCCCATCACTCCATATGAAGAAGTACAATCAATATATTCATTGCCTTCTATGTCCCACACCAGAGCCCCTTCACCACGGGTTAATGCAACTGCGAGCTTGCGAAAAAAAACTGCATCATTGGTTATTTCACTATCATAAATTGATTGATTGGTTATCATTTTTTATTCCATCTAAAAATCCACTATTAACTAGAAAACTTAAGTGGGCTTTTTTAAAAGCTGGTTTAGGTTGTGGTAATGAATAGTCAAAAAGTTTCAACTGCTTTAACAGGTTCTGATTGCTATAATCAGTAATATTATTTTGCCTTAGATTAGCCTCACTAGCTTCGGCGCTATAATAAGGGATCAAAGGTATCAATGCGTTCCCCTGTTTAATTTCTAATAATTTATTAGCCCATCGTTGATAACTCAAGATTTGAACATTAAAGCCTGCTTCCTGATACCACTTCAAATAATCCTGCCAACAGAGGTTATGCTCATTGGATAACTGGAAAATCTTGCATCGGTGTCGCTCGGTATTTTTATCATTGATACAATCAACCATAAATTTAGCAACAAAATCGACTGGCATTATTTCGACACGAGGACCGATGTCTGGAGCACTGCCTATTTGTAGTCAGCCCTTTAGTAACGACAAAAAATTGTCTTGTTCTGTTTTACAAGCGCCGCTACTACTCTCTCCCATCACCTGTCCTAATCGATAGATAACGAGCTGATTGCCTAACTCACTAGCCTCCTTTAATAAACACTCTGCCACCCATTTTGATTGAACATAACCGGCGCCAAAAACTGGTGGTCTATTTTTATTAGCAAAAGACTCCGCAATGGTATTTGACTCTTTATCACTTCGACCAACTGCTAACGAAGATACATAATGAATAGTCTTTGGTTGCTCTAAAAGACTCAATTTTATTAGCTCAACCGTACCACAGACATTCGCTTTTCTTAATAAATGGTAGGGATATAAGTGATGGACATATGCACCGTTATGATAAATATCACTGACATCACAGCATAGCTTGCGCCAGTTTTTATCAGAGAGCCCTAGTTTGTCCAGGGTTAGATCACCGGAGAGTGGCACAACTCTTGACCAATTTTCAGCAAAATCAAGTCCAAATTGCTTTGCCGTTGCTTTAAGCCGCTGAAGGGGTGCTCCCTCGGTAGTTTTTCGAATAATGCAATAAATGATAGAATCTGTTCGCGATAAAAGCTCGGATAAAAGATGAATACCTATAAACCCTGATGCTCCGGTTAGTAGTACCTGTTGCCCCGATATGACACCTTGCTTTTGACGAAAAGTATCACCATCAAACCAACTGTCTATTGAAGCATCTTTCTTTAATTGTTGTTGCAATATATCGTCACTTTGCATTTCACCATGCTGAATATAATTCGATAATTCCTGAATAGTCGGATGTCTTATTAGGTCATTTATCGACAAGCTAAAACCAAAAGCGCGCTTTATACTGATAACAAGTCGCGACATTACCAATGAGTTCCCTCCAAGTTCAAAAAAGTTTTGAGTAACCCCTATCTGTGTATTTGACAACAGGGTGGACCAAATGATTAACAGTTCTTTTTCTATTGAATTGGTTGCGGGTTGCAAGCTCGCAATATCCGGTTTTAATGGCTTAGGGAGAGAATTGATATTAAGTTTACCGTTTGCAGTTAATGGAAAAGCTGTCAAACAGATAATCTGCGACGGCACCATATATCTGGGTAAATATTGTAGGCACCAGTCTTTTAAACTAGCAGATAAGTCGGCTTCTTCTTCCTGCGCTGGTGCAACCACATAGGCGATCACACTGGCAGTTTGCAGTTCACTATCTTGAATTAAGACTTTCGCCTGACATACTCCGATATGTTCACAGAGTACCGACTCTATCTCTCTTAGTTCAATTCGTTGACCACGAATTTTTACCTGCTCATCCTTTCGCCCAATAAACTCTAATATTCCGTCATATCGCCATCTTACAATATCCCCGCTAGCATAAAGTCTACTTCTCTCCGGTGGCGTCCCCTGTTTAACAAATGGATTTTCAAAAAAACTCTGATAATTTAATGCCTGCTGATTTAAATAACCATTAGCAACACCAACACCACCAATATAAAGCTCACCAGGAACACCTATCGGTAATGGAAGCATTGCCTTGTTCAAAACATAACCTTTAACATTCCCTATAAATTGCCCTAAAGGCGCTATCGCTGTATTGATTTGTTCTTCCAGGCTGTAATGACAGGTATAATCGGTACATTCCGTTGGACCATAAACAGCTTGTAATCGTCCTTTTAATCGATGTTTAAATGAACGATAAAGACTAGCAGGAATGGCTTCACCACCGGTAAAAACATGGCGTAGTTTATTGCAATATACAATACTATCTGACTCAAGCAGTACCGCTAAAACAGAGGGTACAAAATGCGCAATGGTCACTCCGGAGTTAGCCATTAACTCAGCCAGGTAACTCATCTCTCTATGTCCACCTGGCCTGGCTATACAAATTTTTGCACCGTTAATTAAAGGAACAAATATTTCAGTAATAGAAATATCATGTACGTAAGGAGTTTGTTGTAAAAAGCAATCCTGTTCACTAATATCAAACTGTTGCGATACCCAATATATTAAGTTCGTTAGAGCCAGATGGTTAATCGAGGCTCCCTTAGGTTGGCCGGTAGAGCCGGAGGTATAAAGAACATAAGCTTGTTGCTGAGTCGTAGAAAGATCAACTGTGTCGATATTTTCATCATTCTCTTTTTCATTCAGAGCCGAAATTATGTTTTCAACCAGACACACCTTTAGTCCTTTAAAGCGCTTTAAAAACGGCCTGGTTGCGACAATAATTTCAACCCCGGCCTCCATTAATACTCGATTGATTCTTGCCTCAGGCCATTCCGGATCAAGAGGAAGATATGCACAACCAGCTTTCAGGATCCCCAATAAAGCAGGCACTAATTCGAGTGATCTTGGTAAGCAAAGTGCAATCAATATTGGCTTCTTTTCGGTTAGTGTAATTAAATCCAATGCAAGCTTATTGGCTAATCCAGAGACTAAACGATAGGTCAAAGATGAT
>CBDUHU010000253.1:0-5806 GCA_965366725.1 uncultured Kangiellaceae bacterium | reverse complement strand
TATAGTCCTTTAGCTTGATACTTTTCAATCCAGGATGTTTAAGTGCATTAACTAAGATACTTTTGTTATAAGCTGATATTTTTTTATCGCCAAGGTATTCATCTATTGGAAACCAACGAGCACCTGCTATTTCACTTTGTTGAATTTTTATATCAAAGGTTAGTGGCTTAAGTCGACATACAGCGTAGATATTTGAGGTTGAAAATTGCCCCTGATGGTGATGTCTAAATCCAATAAAACTCTCAAATTGAGTCTTAATATTAGTTTCTTCCTCAACCTCTCTCATCACCCCTTGTTCAAAATGCTCCAGTGGGTCAAGCATACCACCGGGAAACTTCCAATTATCAGGGTACCTATTAACATGATCTTTTTCCCTGATGGTTAATAGCTCATTTTTCTCATTAATCACCAGCCCTCCGACACCAATTGTATGGTTAGCAAACGGCGGTACCAGTGCATTTTTTTGAAGCCTCAAAGTCATCATTAGCCAATCAGTGTCACAATGGTGGTTTACAAAACCTGCCCGGTAAGCAATCGAGTATAATTCAGCTCGATTGGATGGCAACTTTAACCAGACAACCTTAATGCCATGCTTGCTCCAATACTTAATTGATTCGGTCAACTCAGCGGAAAACTGTGCGCTAGTTTGGGGTAAACTCTCTGGCGATACATAAGTCCCGCCATAGCGATTATTCAACGATTGTAGGCAACCCATTAATATTTTCTTCTAACCTCTTTATTCCATGATTATCTCTAAGATCCCAATTATGACGACTTCCTTACTTTTGTCACTACTCTTGTATTTAAATTGCAAAATATTCACCTGATAAACTAACGTGATCATTATTAAATATGGCAAATCAGACTTGGTTGTGCTCATTTAGTTAAGATAATATCAATATCTCTTTATTACCAACCTGTTAGCTGGAGATAATATTCTATCTATTGATAGTCAGCAAAATTATAGTCAATAAGAAAAATGAACCTTTTTACTGGTAATAGCGTCTTTCTAGTAAAAACACAATAGGTATAACTGGATGCAACAAGCAGAAGAAGATTTACTGGTCATTGCTGCACAACAAGGTAACGAGAGAGCATTTGATAGGCTTTTTAAGAGATACCACAAACCACTATTGCGCTTTGCGTATAAATTAGCAGCGGATAGGGATATTGCCAATGACGCTGTGCAGGATACATGGATTAAATCAACAAGCAGCATTAGACGTTTAAAGGACCCGAGAGCCTATAAAAGTTGGTTATATCGTTCAGTAAAGTGGCGTGTAGTCGATATTCAAAGACAACGAATAAAGCGCAATGAACAACAATATCCGTCAGAGATAGAGAACCTGGAAGTTAAACAAAATATAACGATAGAAGATAAAGATGAGCTGTCGGTTGCAATCAATCAACTACCACCAGTAGAAAAACAGATCATTCATTTGTTCTACCTGGACGAAATGACTCTCATAGAAATATCAATAGTTTTAGAAATCGCCGTTGGAACAGTAAAGTCTCGACTAAATAGAGCGAGAAAAATGTTAAAGCAAAAATTTAAAAATCAATAGGAGAAAAAACAATGAGTTTTGATGATAAAGTAAAAAAAGAACTGATGAAAGAAGCCGATCAGGTTGATGAAATTTTAGCCGACGATCAAGGGCTTTTTGATATGTTATTATTATCGTTTAAAGGCGGTATGCGCCGCTGGGTCATTTTAATGAACCTGATAACGCTGTTTGTAGCAATTCTGATGTTTTGGTCGGGATACCGGTTTTATATTGCCGTTGAAATTAATAATCAGATATTTTGGGGGATTTGCACTCTGGTCGCAATCAATATGCAAGTTGCTTTAAAACAGTGGTTATGGATGGAAATGAACAGAAGTTCATTAATGCGGGAAATAAAGCGAGTTGAGTTAGCTATCAACAGAATATCGGGCTAGTCTCTAACAATCGAAATTAGACAACCGCCTGACAAACCACAGAATAACTCTTAGAGAGAGTTCGCCAGTGCCCGATGGACCAGTTTTGCCAGTTTGGCGATGACTTCGGGCATATCAATATGCTGTTCACAGGCACAATTAATTCTAATATAGCGGTCAAAGCGATCAGTGGCACTACTCAATTTTCCCGGGATCACGGCGATTCCGACTTCAATTGCAGTTAAAAAAAGTTGATAGCCATCAACTCCAGGGGGAAGTTCCACCCACAAGATACCACCGCCCCTGGGGGTTGAAAATCGAGTTCCTTCAGGAAAGTGTGTCTCAATTAACTGTTGCACCAGATAAACCCTTTGGGCGAGTTTTGTGGTCAATTGACGAAGGTGTTTTTCATACCTGCCACTGGTTAAAAATTCAGCAACAACTCTTTGTCCAAAATTTGAAACACTAATATTGGTAAATGTTTTAAAATAGGAAACCTCTTTATAAAATGCACCAGGAGCAATCCAGCCGACTCTTAGCCCAGAGGCAATGGTTTTGGACGCAGAAGAGCAGTATAAAACAATTCCCTTTTTATCAAATGCTTTACATGGTTTGCTACGTGAACCATCAAATGATAGATCGCCTAGCAAATCATCTTCAATCAATGGAATATCCTTGCTACTAAGCATTTCGACCAGCCGCTGACGGTTTTCTTCTGGCATATTACTGCCAAGTGGATTGCTAAAGCTTGCTACCAGAGCAACAGCTTTGATATCCCACTGTTGGGTAGCAAACTCTAGCGCGTCAAGACTCATTCCTGCGATTGGATCGCAGGGAATTTCCAGTGCTTTATATCCCATAGACTCTATCAACTGAAACAATCCGACAAAGCCAGGTGACTCTAATGCGATTGTATCTCCGGGTTTGGCCACAGCTCTTAAACAGATTGATAAGGCCTCAAGACAACCATTGGTCACAATAAGATCATCAGCTTTCAATTGACAGCCAACCCGGTTAAGCCGTTTAGCTAGAACTTCCCTCAGATCAGCCAGACCAGGAGAAAAGTGCACTTCAAGGACTTCATTAGTTTGCTGCTTTGCGACCTTGCCTGCAATCTGCTGAAGCCATTTACCGGGAAAGTAACTGGAAGCCGGATAGGATGTCCCCAGATTAGCAACACTCACTTTTTCGCACTGTTGGAAAATATGATTCGCCTGCTCATGAATTTTAACTGACTTGGGGAGTAATTGAGCCACAGTGCTAATTGAAGTCAGTTGTTGGCGATTAATTCGTTTTTCATTTAACGGGAAGCGAACGTAATTTCCAGACTTGGGCTTTGCTTCAATCAACCCGGTAGATTCCAGTTCTTCCAATGCCCTCTGGATGGTTGTAATGCTCGCTTGATACTGGCTTGCAAGTCGCCTTATTGAGGGTAATTTTTCACCGGGACAATATGCACCCTGCTCAATCAAATCACGCAATTCATCAGCAATTAATTGATATCGACTTGCATTTTTCACAGAGAACTCGCCAAATAGAGTACAGATAGATTAAAAATTACCATATACAGATTACAAAAAACACCATTTGTATACTAAATATTTTAATATTTTTGAATCTGTAATCTAAGTACTCAATACTATAAACTCAATTCTTACTCTATGACTAACAAAAATGGTATTACTATGAAGTCATCTGCCAATAAAATTACTAACCAGACAAAAGGCTATGTATCAAAAGTTCCTGATAAAAATGGTTATATTCGTTATAGCGATGAGGAGAATAAAACCTGGCAGCAGCTTTTTCAGCGACAGCAACTTGTGATCGAAAATAGAGCCTGTGATGAATTTATTCAGGGACTTGAGCGACTGAATATGTCAGCAGACAGGATCCCACAATTACCTGAGATTAATAGCGTCCTGAGCAGCCTGACAGGCTGGTCAATTGAACGCGTGCCAGCATTAATCGGATTTGAACGATTTTTTGAACTATTAGCCAACCGCAAGTTTCCGGCAGCGACTTTTATCCGTCGTCCTGAAGATGTTGACTATATAAAAGAACCGGATATTTTCCATGAGATCTTTGGTCATTGCCCACTACTGACAAATCAATCCTATGCAGATTTTTCTCAACGTTATGGGGAACTCGGACTTGTCGCCAGTAAGTCCGAAAGAGCAATGCTTGCACGGCTATACTGGTTTACAATAGAGTTTGGATTAGTTAACACCAGTAATGGATTACGGGCATATGGTGGTGGAATACTTTCTTCCAAGCAAGAAACTTGCTATAGCCTGGAAAGCACCGCACCAGTTCGCCAACCACTGGATATATTAGAGGTTTTTAGAACGCACTACCGAATTGATGAGTTACAAAAAAATTACTTTATAATTGATCAACTTAGCGATTTACATGCGTTGACTCAACAAGATTTGATTTCATTGATTGAAGAAGCAAGATTTCTTGGCATGAAAGCGTCAAGCTATCCACCCAAAGAAGATGCTGCATGTTAGCACACACTATTGAGGGTGTTATTATCAACGCTCTCTTTAAGCAGACCAATTGGAGAACAATAAAAAATGTCAGAACTTACTAAGCAACAATGTCAGGCTTGTCGGGTAGATGCGGAAATTCTATCCGCAGATAAAATAGCGCAACTGGCGACGGAAATACCAGAATGGCAAATCAAAAAGCACGACGATATTTTGCAGCTGGAAAGGCATTTCAAATTTTCCAACTTTCGCAAAGCGCTCGCATTTACCAACCGGGTGGCAGAAATGGCCGAAGAAGAAGGTCATCACCCTGCACTACTAACTGAGTGGGGTAAAGTAACGGTAACCTGGTGGTCTCATAGCATTCAAGGTTTGCATCATAATGACTTTATCTGTGCTGCTAAAACTGATGTTCTATTAAGCTAACAGGTAAGCCTAATGTCAAAAATCAAGATGATGAAGTTAGCATGTTTTTTAACCACTGGTTAACCTGAACATCTAGTACTAAATGAACTCGATCCTCCGTTCCCCGGTTAATTACCGAGTGAGGATCACAGAGACGTAAATACCAGCATTCTCCTACTCTCATATCGACCCGACTGCCATTCAATCTAAAATCAACCTGCGCATTGGTTACTACCGGAATATGAAGCCGGGCATAAAGTCCGTCTGCAGTTAAATCAAAATCCACATGCTCATTGATTTGGGAGCCAGCAGATAGTTTCATTAGCCGTACCGCATCAAGCGGACACTGAAACGACTTTAAAACTTCTGGAAAGTAGTCAAGTTCGGCCAGAAATGGCGTATCAGCATACTCCTTACAGCCAGGATCTGAGTAAATCATTTTTATTGGATGCTCTGCCCCAGCGGTGCCTCTAAGAGGAATAACACTCCAGTTTCCCTCATAGTTCTCGGTAACAAAATGTCTTATCCAGTCATTATTGCTTAATTTTTTTAAGTCTTTCTGTAGTTTAATACCATCAAAATGAAACGGTAATCTTATCCGGTCTTTCATATATTATTCCGTTAATTATCATTATCAATGCATAATCTACTTTACCAGTTATCTGGAATTTGCAGAATTTAATGGTGCTAGTATTAAATAGAAAATCCAGGCAAACCATGAAACAAAAAATAAAATTAGCAGCCAGACTAATTTTTCAGTGCCGTTAGTTCTGTCAGATCTTGCAACCATTACAAATGGACTAATCCAGATAATAAAAACCAACAGTAAAAACCAAAATGAGAATGAAATCATAATATTACTTCCTTATTAACCATTTAACGCTATAACGAATCTAGTTAGCTATTATTTCAATCACCCAGTAAACACACGATTCCAAACTTCATAAAACTCCCTTCAGTGACCTAACGCTTGTTTAAATTGTGAGGCTGTTTT
>CBDUHU010000252.1:0-5811 GCA_965366725.1 uncultured Kangiellaceae bacterium | reverse complement strand
TCACAGTAAATACAAAATCCCTTTTAATTTTTGTTATATCAACTGGATAGACATAACAATCACATCAGCAGCCGCTTTTAGCACACTTCAAACGCAATGGATCGACAAACTACAGATGTAAGCCTGTTCGATTATTTCATTTTGAGATATTTAAACATGATGTGATATACGAGACCATTTCCCCAAAGCTCGTTTAGCAATTAATTGTTCTTGTTATTTTAATATCATCTAGCTTCCTTGCAGTGTAGCGCGAACATAGCGCGTCTAATTTATTATCATCAGCGTTAATACTTAATAAGAATAGTTTTTATATTAGTAAACACGTAACTACAAAAACACGGCACAAATATAACTGATAAACCAATAAATCACAACACTGCAGATTAATAATTTCAAGTGATGTAATTCGTTTTGAACAGCAAAAACGCTGTTCTATTATTGTCATAAAATTTTTGAAATTTAGAAATGCATAGACATTCCCAAAGGTATATTTCCGTGGTAATACCAGTATAAAAAGCCAGTAAAAAACAACCCATTATAATTAAAAGTTCAACCTTCTAATTATAGTTTTTTTATAGACTAATTCACTTTGTAAGATGATATTGATTGCTTTCAGGTGGTTGATTGGAAGTTGAATAGTGCCAATATGACGTTTATATGACATTTATATGACATTATTAAACTTCCAATAATTCAGAACTTGAAGTGGGATTATTAATCTCCAAACGAAAAAACATCTCATTTTGAGATTTGCTTTTTATATCCTATTCCCAACCAGGTTTAACTCCCTTAAACTTCGATTTAGCTCCTCTCGCTGGCAGGTTTTTTATTTCAATTCCTTGTGTCAATGCGACTTTTCTGATGATGTAATATTTTACGTACCATCCAGTTAGAATAAAAAGAACAATCCCTATTTGACTCCCATAAGCTTGCCATAAGCCAGCCAAGATCAGAGGACTCAGATGACCAACGATTAGTACCGGTTTTATCGCGGCCTTTAGTCTGGCGGTCGCCAACAAAGGTAAATTTTCTCCTAGAAGACTAGACCAATAAAAATACAAGGCAATAACTCTAATTATTATTAGTAAAGCAACCATTAACAAGTCAACCGACTGATTAAGTAGGGTTAACTGGGCCAATAATATAAATCCACCGCCTTCTAGCAATCCCATTGAAGTGAATAGAAAAACCGTTTGTTTTGGTCGCCAGGCTGGTATTCCTTTCGCAGCATAAAGCATCATCGACTGACTCAATAAAAATAGACCTGCAAAAATAGCACAGATACTAATGAGCCAGGTTTGCTGGCTGATGATAGTAACGAATCCAACTAATATCGTCATTAAAGCAAACCAGGCTTCTCTGGTCATCCAGGATTGCCCGGGATGGGAGAATACTCGTATGCTACGAATAGGTCTTCCTAACTCGTAAGCAACAGTAATCAGGCCTGCCCCAATCATACAAAGCGAAACAATCAAAATCCACAGAGGTATTATATTTGCGTAAAAAGGATAGCAGACGATCAGCCCACTACCACTCCCACCCAGACAAAAATTAACCACCGCCGGCAATTTCCAGTATTTTTGTAGTCTAGGTAAAACACTATTCATTAGTTTCTCTACTATCGGTCAGGTAATAAAATGAAGGAGCTGTTTCAAGTTCTTCATGCATCCTGAAATATTCATTATCAGCTAATAACTGAGCGACATTACTCTCAGGATCTTCAATATCTCCAAAGTGTAACGCTTCCGCTATGCACGAATTAACACACACGGGCGTTGCTTCACTGTCTTTTCCGGGTATTAAACCTTTTGCAGTACCTGCATCAATTCGCCAGCGACAAAAATTACACTTTGTCGCAACGCCAATCCGATTAGGTTGTTTATTTTCATTAGGTTGCTTTTTACCATATGCAAAAGTTTCATTCTTATCGATGTGCCTGGCATCATAGGGACAAGCAACTGCACAATAACCGCAACCAATACACTTGTCATAATCTATATCAACGATTCCATCTTCGCGAATCCAGGTTGCTGTTGTAGGACAAACCGTTTCACACGGAGGATTCTCACAGTGTTGGCATCCAACTGGCAAAAACACTCGGCTAACATCGGGATAATGGCCGACTTCAATATCCAGAACATCGCGCCACTTTGTACCCGATGGGGTTGCATTAGATTGCTTACAGGCGGCAGTACAGGTTTGACAACCGACACACCTTCGTAAATCAGCGACCATTACATAACGAGTCATGAAGATACCCTCCTGATTGATACGCGTACTAAATCAGTTGTTGAGCCGGTTGCATCAGTTAACTCGAGAGAATTATCAACTAATGAACTGATACTTGGTAGTCCTAATCCAGAGGCAATCGGAGTCACTTTATGACCAAACTGACCAATCATCACAATCACATCAGGACGCACTCCCTCTACCAAAGTCACTCTGGTAACAATTTTATCTTTAGTTGATGCAATAACTATTTCATCACCAGGAAGAATACCTAACTCCGATGCTCGGGTAGCATTCATCACTGCTCCATTATGCCCTGTCACTACTTCAGATACATCTTTCATCAGCTGTATTGAAGCATTACTACCCGTTGCA
The DNA here is from genome assembly GCA_965366725.1 of uncultured Kangiellaceae bacterium. Lineage (GTDB taxonomy): Bacteria > Pseudomonadota > Gammaproteobacteria > Enterobacterales > Kangiellaceae > Aliikangiella. The sequence continues at coordinate 3,207 of CBDUHU010000252.1, read as the reverse complement.
TATTGCATTGAATGAGTGCCTATTAACCAAAAGGGGAAGTCACTTAATGCCAGGCCAGCCCTGATTAACCCATCTTCCCAATAAGAGGGAAAATCTTTCCACACAGGTAAAGCTTGATACTCTTTTAACTGATCGTCCCACCAATCAATACCTTTTTCATTCATTCTGTTAGCCAGTTGCTTACCTATCCGCTTAAGACGTTCCTGATAAGGTAACTCAAATCTCAATCCTTGATTTTTTATGGTCGGATACAAATACCAATTAAGCTGGGAAAAAGGTTTTACATTAACTGCGTTCTGTTTAAACCAGCTTAAACCGCCTTCCCCGCCCATGGTTGAAGATGCAGCCTGACAAACTTTCTCCCAGATTTCATCAGAATCGTACTTAATTGATTCGTTCAGAGAAAAATCATAGTCGCTACTTTTTAACCTCACCCCAGCACGGCCTTTATTAATAGCGCAATTATAAGCCGAAAGCTCACCAATCGCTTCAGCAAGCTCGGTTGAAATATCGGTCATGTCTCTCACACCTTGCGGCGGCTTAATTGCCTGTGAACGCAGTGCATAACCTTGATGCTTCCAGAATTGTTCTATTGTGTATTGTATCCCGCCAATTGGAAATAACTGGGTTGACTCTAGATCGGTTGCTTCCGGTAACAAAATATCAGCCATCCAGTTTGTTTCATCTTTGGTATAAGCAAAACACACGGTGAATGGGAACTTTGCAACAACATTTGACACCAATTTGGTATTAGCCCCTGAAATAACAGGGTTGGCCCGATAAACCAGCCAGACTTCCGGTAGCTCGGCCACTTCCCAACCTTTTGGCGGGCTTTCTTGAAAGAGCCAGGCTAAGTGAGTTGGGCCTAATGCAGCCCCCCACGGTGACGGCCCCAATAAGGGAACCAGACTACGATAACCATTTCTATGTTTTGCAGGCCATTCCCATTTTTCCGGCTCCGTGGGGTTGAACGGATATTCCATAAAGCCGTCATTCATCGGTTTAACCGAGGCGTGACGATTTGGTATCGGTCTATTTAACCGAATAGTAGTACCAAGCAAACCTCCCGGTACTTCCAATGCACCAACCAGAGTCACTAGCAAGGTTCTCGCCCAGCAACACTCGTAACCGCCCCATCCATTATTAACATTGCGTCCCAGGGTAATTGCCACTGGGCGATAAGGTAGTTCTTTGCCCTCTATTTCAATAGTCTCGCCCACTCTCGCCTGTTTAACAAACTCACTGGCAACTCGACGAATAGACTCCACCGGAACATCACAGACCTTGCCTGCCCATTCTGGCGAATAGCCTTTGATATGTTCTTTTAGATGGGAATAGGCTGTTTTTACACTAACACTTTCATATTGCCAGAACTCATCATCAGCCCCACGCTCAATTCCACTAGCGATAAACTCGCCATCCAGTGACGGTGATATACCTTCACAATCAAAACAAACGGCTGTTTGGGTTAAACTATCCCATATCAATGGTTTATCAGTGTCAGGGTCTCTCAGATAAAAACCATTAGTTGCCACCAGGTAAGGGCTTGATGTCATTGACTTCAAAAATTCGACATCCAGATTCTTGATGTCGATTTCATGAATAAGTACATTAAGCAATGCGAACAAAAACGCTGCATCAGTTTTTGGCCTGATTGGAACCCATTCTGATGAAGCCCCGGCGGTTATTGAGAGTTGAGGTTCAATCTGTACTCGTTTCAACTGATTATCAGTTCTCGCATGAGCATGTCTCCAAACACCTACCGCACCACCCGATACTTCAATGTTACTACCAAAAGAGAGTAGGTATCGACACATTGGTGTATCCGCCGCAACGGTAAAACCACGATGCCAGAATTCACCATATAAATGCTCTGAATGAGTACACTTTATCCCCTGGCCACTTCCAAAGCTCATATCGAACGGTCCTAACGTTGACAGAAAAGCTGGAAAGGTTCCCATATAGGCTGCAGGGGTTCCACCGGCCCCCATAGTGACTGCTATTTTCATGTTACCTTGCTCATCCAACCCACCATCGGTTTTGGCGTGAGAGATTTTTTTACCGACTAATTGAATCGCTTCATCCCAGGAGATTGGCTCGAAACAGGGGTCTTCTTCAGGCCCCTTATTCGGGTTAGTTCGGCGCATTGGCTGAGTGATTCGATGAGGGTTAAATGACTTCTGGATTAATCCATAGGCTTTAACACAAACTCGTCCACCACCTGGATGGATTTCCGAAGCTGAGAAATTGGGTTCGATATGGGTAGGCACGCCGTCTACTGAACATACATTTAATAAATCTGGTCCGGCAACGCATTGATAGCAATAAGAAGGCGTTTTAGTATATTTTTCACTCATGACTGAGTCAGATCTAACATTTTTTGTTTAATTCTTGCGCCAATTCCTGCCGCATTAACACACATTCTTTTATGCTGAGCGGTCGCAATTACCTCAGAATTATCACGACAGCTAATGTTAAACACGAAAAGTCTACCATTAACTTCATCCACCGTGATCTCGAGTGACACCCTGGATTTAACCGGAACAGGTGCAGTGTGGTTGATCGTCACCTCGATACCGACCGAAGTGTCTCCAGACTTGCTCTGTTGTTGGATGATTTCTGCACAACTGGACTCAATATCATCCAATAATGCAGGTGTAGAATAGATTTGAAGTTGCTCCTCTCCTACTTTAATACAATCCTTACAAGTCACTTCAATTATTTTTTCAACAACCATTCCTGGTTCTATTTTTTGATGCATAACATCCCCTTAATACACGTATTATTTTAATTTTTTAATGATTACTTAATTTATTATTATTTATTGCATTGAGTGCAAATTTCGCAGACCAGTGTTAATTTTTCCAGCTTATTGACTCTCTGCTATTAAACTATCAAAGTTAGCCCACTTTAATTAGCAACTAGCGGATGCTAATCAGTTTTTTATAAACACGAACTGATTAAAGTCAATATATTGCTAATCGAGCCAATTTATTTAAATTGTGAACAAAGTGGATAAACCTGCTCTACCCATACCCGGCCTTAGGTGCTTAAAAATCAACCAAGAGAACAATATGAGTGATTGATTTTACAGTTTAATATTTAATTTAACACGGACCAATAATCAGCTCATATGCCTCCCTGTAAGGTCTGTAGATAGATAACTAACAAAACAAAAGACTGAATGAAAATATCTATTACAAAATT
>CBDUHU010000251.1:0-5833 GCA_965366725.1 uncultured Kangiellaceae bacterium | reverse complement strand
AGCACAGTACACAAGGCTGAGCTTTATACACACAGTCTATCCCGTGATCTATGGAGGAAATATTATCGCTCAATGTTAAAAGCCGGCTTGGAATATCCAAACCGGCCTGCTAAGCGGTAAATCTTGAATAAAACGACTAAGCTTTCTTAACTTCTCATGTTGCACCATCAGCTTCAACCACTTCGATTAACGAGCCAAGCTCCATATCTTCTCCTTCTACCCGCCAGAAAGTATCATCTATCTGAACCCGACCAACGCCGTTTTTAATCGCTTCTACCAGAGGGGCCTGTCGACCTATCAATCCTCTCCCACGCTGACTAAGTGTCCCTGACTCTGTATCATCTTCTGGACTACCTTTACGCATTTTTTTCCAGATAAAAAGACTACTTAGTGAGACCAGAGCAAACAACAGTACTTGCCATTCCCAGCTAATCCAGGGAAGCAAATATGTCAGTCCACCAATTAGTAATGCACCAGCTCCAAACCAGAGAAATACAGTACCGGGAACTAACATCTCTAATGCTAACAATACAAAACCAAAAACTAGCCAATGCCAAAAAACAATATTTTCTAACATGGAACTCTCCTCTACTTATTAATCGATATTCATCAATCAGCCCATTTTAGCTACCCAAGCCAATTATGGTTTACCAATACCAGCGGTCTTAGCTAACTCAGCAATACCGGCAATTGAACCAATCACCGATCCCGCTTCCAAAGGCATCATCACTAACTTGGAATTTTCGCCTTTACCAATATCAGAAAGGGCTTCAATATACTTTTGTGATACAAAATAGTTGATTGCCTGAATATCACCATTGGCAATCGCCTGGGAAACCATATTAGTTGCTTCAGCTTCGGCCTGAGCTTGTCTTTCGCGAGCTTCGGCTTCAAGAAAGGCTGCAGCTCTTTCTCCTTCCGCTTGACGAATTTCTGCTTCTTTTCTACCTTCTGCCTTTAATATTGCAGATTGTTTTTCACCTTCAGCCTCTAATATTTGCGCACGTTTAATTCGCTCTGCCTTCATTTGCTGTGCCATTGCATTGACCAAATCCTTGGGTGGTAAGATATCTTTGATCTCAATACGAGTCACTTTTACTCCCCAGGGGTTAGTCGCGTCATCAACAATACTTAAAATCCTCGCATTAATTTGATCACGTTTTGATAACATTTCATCAAGATCCATTGAGCCTAATACTGTTCTCATATTAGTGGTAACCAGATTTTGCATTGCACGCTCAAGATCATTAACTTCGTACATTGCCTGAGCAGCATTGACCACCTGATAAAAGCAAACTGCATCAATAGTAACCGTTGCATTATCCTGCGAAATTACCTGTTGTTCCTCGATATCAAGCACCTGTTCCATCATATTAACTTTAGCACCGATGGTCTCAAGAAACGGCCAGATAAAATTAAGCCCTGGTCGTAAACTCTTAGTAAATTTACCTAAACGTTCAACCGTATACTCATTTCCTTGAGTAACGGTTTTAACCCCCATAAATAACAGGACGATTATCGCCCCTAAAATTGCGAGTGCTATAGCGCCACTTTCCATAATATTTTCCTTTTCAGGTTAGGATTTCATAAACAACAGAGCTTTCAACATGGTAATTTGAATAGCCCAGCTAATAAGTAACTCTTTGACTAACGAATGCTAACTACGATTATTCCATCAGTCGCTAAAAAACCGACTTAACGGGTAATAATAACCGCAGTTTCATCCATTCGGTTAGGCGAATCGTCAACAAAACGGAACTGATTAAAGCCTATCTGGATCATATCCCCATCAATCAACTTTTCTCTGGATACTTCAGCACCATTAAGTTCTGTCCCATTGGTACTTTTAAGGTCTTCAATATAAATTAAACTATTGTTATCAAGAAATGGGTCATTTTCGGTGACCAGTCGAGCATGTTTGGAACTGACTGATTGATCGTCAATTTGAATATCACAATCCTTGGCACGCCCTAAAATCAGGACTTCCTCATTAATTTCCCACTTGTTAATTACTACATCTTCAACGATCAAAGCTAAATAAGCCATCAAACTACTCCCGAATTATGCCTTTTGATTTATTATTATCATGCAGATTAATACAGTATTGATTTTTCTCATTCAAGGTTAATTAATCCTCAACCTTAACCATTCCTATCGTCAAGTTATCCCGGCTTCCAAGATCTATTGCACATTTGACCATATGATCGCAAACTCGTTCTCCCTGAGAAGCTCTATCCATATAATCTGCGAGAACTTTTTGCTCGATTTGATCATGAATACCATCACTGGAGAGCATAACAATATCGCCAGATTGAAGTTTTTCAGTACAAAAGTCTACTTCAACCCGCGCCTTAACACCAATCGCTCTTGATAACAGATGCTTGGTATTTGATCGATTTGCTTCTACTTCAGTAATAGCTCCTTTATCAAGTAGATACTGTATCATAGTATGATCACAGGTTAATTGTGATATTTGTTTATCCCGCAGTAAATAAGCTCTTGAGTCCCCAACCCAGGCAATTTGTAACATATCTCCGCAAATCACTAACAATACGGCGGTTGTACCCATACCATTTAACCTCTGCTGGGTTTTCGATTTTTCAAAAATCTCATTATTTGCCTGATTAAGTAATTCGCTAAGACTGTCTTGCCAATCAGATTGGGGAAAATTCAACAATTTGGAAAAGTACTTTTCAACACGCTCAACCAGCATCTCACTTGCTACTTCTCCCGCATTATGTCCTCCCATACCATCTGCAACCACCATCCAGGTGATCCCTACCGAAGCCAGATGACCGTAGCGAATAGCGTCCTCGTTGTTCTGCCTGATATTACCTTTTTCACAAACAGTCTGAATATCCAGCTTCATGCTCTGGGAACCTGTTTAAAATCTCTCTTTAATGCATTGATCAAAGCCTGCTTAAATTCCTGCATGGATTGAAATCGCTTATCCACCTTTTTTTGCATTGCTTTATTAGTAATTCGCGTAGCACTGGGTGGTAGTGTTTCATCCCATTGTTTTAGAGGAGTATGTCTAGATTGGGTTATTTGATAGGTAACACTGGCAATAGAGTCCCCGGTAAACGGAAGGTAGCCACTTAGCAGTTGATAAAAAGTCACGCCAAGACTAAAAATATCGCTACGTCCATCAAGTGGTGCTCCGGAAACCTGTTCAGGAGACATATAATAAGGACTACCGACAATTGTCCCCGAGCCTGTTTTGCTGCTATCAGCAACGTATGCGATACCAAAGTCAGTGACAGTCACTCGTTGAATATCATCATCAAAAATAATATTTCCCGGCTTTATATCGCGATGGACAACATTTTGACTATGGGCATATTCCAGCGCATCAGCAATCTGAATCATCAATTGGTAGACCAGAGGAGCAGGCAACCGGTTTTGCGGTTTGACAAACTCTGAAAGTGGAGCCCCTGTTAGTAAGTCCATAGCAATGTAGCCAAGCTCCCCCTCTTCTCCAACATCATAAATTGTCACAATATTGGCATGATTGAGATTACCAGCAGTTTCAGCTTCACGAAAAAAACGCTGTCTGGACTGAACTACATCAGATTCACTCGATATATCTGTAATGGGCAATGTTTTAATCGCAACATCACGGTTAATCTTTGGGTCAACACCACGATAAACAACTCCCATAGCCCCTTTGCCTAAAACACCATTGACCTGATAACGACCAAATTTTTCCATCGGATAACCGGGCAAAGCTCTTACGACAGTTGTTTCTCCCTTGTTAATGACCACCGTTTTATCAAACGCATCTTCTGTTGTTTGAGTAACTGATTTTTTATCCTTTTCTCTCTCCTCCGATTGCCACTGGCTGAGTTTAAGCTGGCTTTGCGGGTGCTTTATTCCGCTAGTCAAATTCCATTCAAGAAGTTTGAGTGCCTGCTCTAAATTACCCGCCTGATGAAATTTTAATGAGGTTTGATAAAAACTATCAATCAAATTTTTGTCTGCAATAGTTTGCTTAAGCGCTGTATCTAATTGATCGCCCTGAAATAGAGAACCAGAATCCTCCAAAGAGCTGGAGAGTAGTCGGTTATAACGAGCATTTATGATTTCGACGCTATCTCTCTCGCGGAAATATGCAGATAAAACGACCCAGGAAACAGGCAGGACCAGGAAAATAGAAATTATATTAAGCCAATATCCCTGGGCTAGTAAAAGGTAGTGAGTAACTAAAATCAAAACCAGATAGCCGCTAAGAATAAGCAATTGGCTTCGTTTAGCAACACTCTGTACAAACCACCTGATTATAACCCCGAGAAAAATAATTAAACCGGAAAGCAGGTGCCAATCAAACAGTTTACCTGTATATAATTGAGGTGCGGTAAATTCAATTGATTTAAGCGGGATCAGATAATTGATATTTTGACTAAGCCAATTCAGGTAATATTGTTCATAGAAGTGAGTTCCACCAATGAACACATACCAATAACACCCGGACCAAAATGACAGGAGAAGATAAAACCAACCTGTTCGATATAACGGCAAGACAGATTTGCGCATATAAACAATGTTACCTCATTGAGTTTTTACTTGATTAGTCAGCTCACACAGCTTCACCCGGCCCACGATTATAGAACAGATCATTTTCTCGGTTTAGCAATAAATCACATCTTGGTAATTTCGTGTATAATTCCCCAACTCATTACTAGTACTAAAAGCGCTCACAATGCAAAAAAAACCTGTTGCACTCATTATTATGGATGGTTGGGGATATAGCGAATCTGCTGAATCAAACGCCATTATGGCAGCAAACACGCCAACATATGATAGACTTTGGCAGAATTATCCACATACTTTAATCTCAGGATCTGGAGAAGATGTAGGGTTGCCAGAGCAACAAATGGGCAACTCTGAAGTAGGTCACCTGAATTTGGGCTCTGGTCGAGTCGTTTATCAGGACTTCAGTCGCATCAGCAAAGCTATCACTGACGGCGAATTTCAACAAAATCCAGCCATTACCAGTGCAATTACAACCGCAGTTAACAAGGGTAAAGCTGTTCATATAATGGGACTTCTGTCCGATGGTGGTGTTCATAGTCATATAGAACATATTAAAGCAACCTTGGCATTAGCTGCAAAAAGTGGCGCCGAAAAACTTTTTTTACACGCTTTCCTTGATGGCCGCGATACCCCACCACAAAGTGCGGAAAAATATATTAAAGAAATAGAAAATTCAGGTAATGGTCGCATTGCCAGTTTAACCGGACGCTATTATGCCATGGACAGGGATCAGCGCTGGGAAAGAGTTGAACTAGCTTATAATATGTTGGTTAGTGGTCAATCAGATTACACCGCTGAGAGCGCACTAGAGGGGCTCAATGGGTCTTACGGGAGAGATGAATTTGATGAGTTTGTAAAACCAACAATCATCGGTAAAGCTGCTCCCATTCAGTCTGGTGACTGTGTCATATTTATGAACTATCGAGCAGACAGAGCAAGAGAACTAACCAGGGCGTTTGTTGATCAGGAATTTAGTGCATTTGACAGAGTACAATCAAGTGGCCGACTGGATATCGAGTTTGTAATGATGACTCAATACGCTGATAGCATTAAAACTGCTTGCGCTTTTGAGCCTGCCAGATTACCCAAAGTTCTCGGCGAACACCTCGCAGATTTAGGAAAAACACAGTTGCGTATTGCCGAAACTGAAAAATATGCTCATGTTACTTTCTTTTTTAATGGGGGGGTGGAAAAACCTTTTGAAGGCGAAGACAGAGAACTCATTCCAAGCCCACAAGTTGCCACTTATGATCTACAACCTGAAATGAATGCCCCATTGCTTACCGAAAAGTTTATCTCT
>CBDUHU010000250.1:0-5837 GCA_965366725.1 uncultured Kangiellaceae bacterium | reverse complement strand
AATGGACATTGCGAGAAGCAAAAAGAAGACCCCAAACATCAAACGCTATGTAATCCTGGTGTTGCTCACCTTACCAATTATTTTTGCGGTGAAATATCTCTGGTTTCTAGGCCAGGCAGATTTCAGTATTGATAAAAACACAATGGTATTTGGTGAAGTTAAACGCGGTAACTTCACTGTATCAGTCCGAGGAACAGGGTTGCTGGTACCTGACAATGTGCAATGGCTTTCTGCCAGTGTCGATGGCAAAGTTGAAAGGCTGGTTGTTAAAGCCGGTAACGTGGTTAAACAGGGCGACTTAATTATTGAATTAAGTAATCCTCAGTTGGTTCAACAATTGTCTGAAGCCAGGTGGGAACTCGAAGCGATGGAAGCAGAAACCAAAGCCGCCAAAATAGCGCAGGAATCTGACCTACTGGCACAGGAAACAACGGTACTCAATGCCAAACTTGACTATGAAAGTAGCGCTCTTCAGTTTCAGGCTGAATCGACACTGCTTGAAACTGGCACTGTCTCTAAACTTACCCATGAAAAAACCGAACTTGAAACGGATCAATTTCAACAACGCTGGATTATCAGTCAGCAGCAATATCGAAAAATGGAGCAGAATCTGGTTGCACAAAATAATGCTCGAGCTGCTCGTCTGAGCAAAACCAGAAAAGTACTCGAACGTATTCAACAACAAGTCGATGACTTACAAGTTAAAGCGACAATTAATAGTGTGGTTCTGGAAGTTCCGCTTGAACCGGGTCAGAGAACTATCACTGGCTCTAACATTGCCAAATTAGCACAACAGGATTCACTGATTGCCGAGTTACAGGTTCCGGAAATTCAGATAAGGGATGTTGCGGTAGGACAAAAAGTCATTATTGATACCCGTAATAATAAAATGGAAGGCAAAGTAGCCAGAGTTGATCCGGCGGTGATCAATGGCAATGTTCAGGTGGATGTTGTTTTCATCGGTAGCTTACCGGATGATGCCCGACCGGACTTGAGTATTGATGGTGAAATTATCATTACTGAAATAGCCGATACACTCTATGTCGAGCGTCCGCTGTTTGCGCAAAGTCGAAGTCGTTCGGTTTTTTATAAGTTAACAGAAGACGGAGACTTTGCAGAGCAGGTTGAAGTAAAAGTGGGTTATGGCTCAGTCAACCAAATTCAGGTGATGGAAGGACTCAGCGTCGGTGACAAGGTGATTACATCGGACCCTTCCCGCTGGGAAAGCTATCAGAAAATCAGACTAAACTAACCAATCAGGTATTGAATACACAAACTATCAGAGGCGATTAACATGAGTGACGTTTTAATTAAGTTAGAAAATATCAAGAAAATGTTTTATACCGAAGAAGTTGAAACGCACGCCTTGAGTAATATCACTTTAAACATCAATCAGGGAGAATATATATCTATTTCGGGACCATCTGGTTGTGGCAAGTCGACGTTATTATCACTATTGGGGCTATTAGATACCACCAGTGAAGGGTCATACACTTTAGCCGGCCAGGATGTATCCAATATTTCCAAACGGGAGCGAGCGAGAATAAGGAATAAGGAGATAGGGTTTGTTTTTCAATCTTTTAACCTGATCAGTGATTTGGATGTAGAAGAGAATGTAGAGTTACCGCTGACCTATCGGGAAGATTTAGATAAGAGTCAACGGAAACAGATGGTTAAGGATGCTCTGGAGAAAGTTGATATGGCTCATAGAGGCAAACATTTTCCTTCGCAGTTATCAGGGGGACAGCAACAGCGGGTAGCGGTTGCTCGGGCAATTGCTGGTGGTCCTTCGATCATACTGGCGGATGAGCCGACTGGTAATCTGGATTCAAAGAATGCTGATGCAGTAATGAGTTTGTTGGAAAAGTTACATGCAGAAGGTGCAACCATTTGTATGGTGACTCATGACCCTCGCTCTGCATCCAGAGCGGAACGTATCATTGATGTGCTTGATGGTAAGGTGATTGCTGATAAAAACACTCGCAAAAATGTGGCATCAGGTGAAAGACAATCTGAAGCTCAAGAGGAGGCGTTGGTATGATGGTATTAAGCGATCTGAAATATGCCATCAGGTTATTAATGAAAAGGCCAAGTTTTACAATATTGACAATATTGGTAATGACTGCTGGTATGGGAATAAGCGTCTATTTATTTTCTCTAATGAATCCTATTGTCTTCAAAGCGTTACCCTTTGAAGATGGAGAGTCTTTAGTCCAGTTAAGTGGCTCACAAAACGGGCAAAAACGTTCAAGTAGAATCAACCTTCATGATTATCATGAAATTAGAAATAATGTGAAAGGTCTTACCGAGTTCAGTGCGTATACAAATACCAGTGTTAATGTCTCCAGTAGAGATGGAGCAAGACGATATAACGCTATTTCTGCGGAACCGAATTTATTTCAATTAACACGAACAAAACCAGTTTTAGGGCGTGAATTCTCTAATGTAGAAAATCAAGAAGGTGCAGAAAGAGTCGTGTTGATTGGCTATGATATCTGGCAGAATCAATTTGCTGGAAATCCCGAAATAATAGATCAGGCATTACGTATTGATGGTGAAAGTCACAGAATAATTGGAGTGATGCCACAAGGATATTATTTTCCCAATATAGCAGATATGTGGATTCCTATGCGGGAAGATGCAACTCAGATTACACGCGGAAATTCGAGTGATTTTTTTGGTTTGGCACATATTAAAGACGGCCATTCAATGGAAGAGATTAACCGTGAAATTGGTCTGGTAATGCAGCGTATTGAAACGAGATATCCAAAAACTAATGATGGTATTGGTGCGTATATTGCTACTATTCCCATGACTATGGTTGGTGATGGTATTGTGATCGTCTATTCGATGCATATCATCGCAGTGTTAATTCTATTACTCGCTTCAATTAATGTTGGCAACCTTCTTTTATCACGAGCAGTAGAACGTGGAAAAGAGACTGCTATCAGAGTTGCATTGGGAGCGCCTCGCTCTCGTTTGATCGGACAGATGTTGTGGGAAAGTATTATCATTTGTGGCGTAGGCGGCATTATTGGATTATTGGTTGCTGCGTGGGGATTAAAAATTACTAACTCAGTAATTGCAACTTTCTGGTTTGATAAACCTAATTTCTGGTGGCAAGTTGGGATCGATGCATTTTCGATAAAAATATTTGTTTATTTTATTCTAGGAACTGTTCTGGTTACCGGTTTACTTCCTGCTTGGAGAAATTCAGGTTCAGATTTTAATGCTGTGCTTCGCGATGGTACAAGAGGCGCATTGGGTAAAAAAGCAGGACGACTTAATAAAGTTCTGGTAATCAGTGAAATATTTATTTCTATGACTGTGTTAATTGCAGCTGGTGTTATTATGGTTGCAACATACTTGAAAACACATGCTGATTTTGGTGCAAAAACGGATAATATACTAACTGCGGAAATTCAATTGACTGAAAAGAGCTATGGTACTCCGGAAGAGCAAGCAGTTTTCTTTAGCAAATTGGAATCCAGGTTAGAGAGTGATTCTAATATTGGTAATGTGATGTTTTCCTCTGCATTACCTAGTGTAACTACATCAACACCTACAATGGCTGTTGAAGGAAGAGAATATGCTAAGGATGAAACAAGTAGCTACCCTCGAGCTAATTATATTCTTGTGTCAACCGGGAGTTTGCAAAAATTCGGAATTGAACTGAAAGATGGACGTTATTTCAGCAGTGTTGATAAAGGAACTGATAAAAACTCAGTTATCGTAACGGATAGCTTTGCGGCACGTCACTTTCCTGATGAAACAGCTGTTGGTAAGCGAATAAGAGTTGTCGAAAGCGATGGGGATACTCCTAACTGGATGACTATTGTGGGAATTGTTAATCATACATCCCAGGGACAACCAAACGAGAGGAGAGGAAAGATACCTTCTGTTTTTCGACCTTATAGTCAGGCACCACGTAATCGTATGACGATTGCATTAGAAATGAAATCAGATACAACAGTTGCTATTCAGGCATTACGCAAAACACTTCAATCAATTGATTCTGATTTGCCAGCGTTCAGGGTGGAAACTTTTGCTGATAAAATTTTGCGGGGTAGTGCTGCAACCAAAATGATGAGTACAATCTTTCTATTATTTGGTATCGCCGCAGCAGTTTTGGCCGCCAGTGGAATTTATGGTGTTATGTCAAATACGATTAACCAAAGAACTCAGGAAATTGGCATCAAACGAGCGCTTGGAGCATGGGAAGAACGGGTTACTAAAGAGTTTCTATTTATGGGGCTTAAACAATTGTTGTGGGGCGGAATTCCTGGATTATTAGCCGGCGGTGCAATGGGATTTGCCCTATCACAAGTTATGGGAACTGGCAGCGCATCGCTGATTAGTATTGCTATTTTGATGGTTATAGTTATCGGTGGAGTAGTCATGCTTGCAACTTACTACCCTACAAAGCGGGCGCTTGCAATGGAGCCAAGTGACGCACTTCGTTACGAATAACTTTCAATCACTAGAATAAATCTTCGAACACGACTTATAGTCGAAAGGGTTGTGATAAAAAGCGACCCTTTCGCTAAGTTCATCAACTTTAATTTCCTTAAAAATTAAATCAATTGGTTATTAAAATGAAACTAAAATTATATGAAACAATTTCGCGTTACCTACTTGGCCTTATCTACTTATTTGGGGCTATTGATGGTGTGCTTTTTTTATTCTTTGGCATGTATATTCATGGTAAACCCCACGAGAGCATGACTTTTCTCATTGCCATGCAAAATGCGACTTATTTTTGGGCATTTATGAAGTTTATACAACTTGTAGGGTCACTTAGCTTGTTAACGAACTATAAGCCAGCATTGGGCTTGGCATTATTAACTCCAATTACGGCTGTACTATCATTATTCTATATATTTGAATTGAAATGGTATTACGCATTCACCGTTATAGTTGTCCTTACGATTATATTGCTGCGTGCTTACTCAAAAAGTTATATGCATCTGTTAGATAAATATTCCTGATTGTCAAAAAATAAAAACAGCAATCATTGTGTGAGGGGGCGACAACTCTCATGCAATACCATACCTGAAAAAATTCACAGTTTTGTATTTTCATCCAAGTAATTGATAGATTGTCCGTTGCTTCACTGACTAGAACTCAGTGAAGAAGGAAGTTCTATTAATCTAAACGCATTGGAGTATTTTATGTGCGGTCTAATTAGCATTTATTCACCTGATATGCCGATATCACGTCAAGATCTGGAACGTGGCGTTGAAAGCTTACATCACCGTGGACCAGATCATGCCAGTACATGGCTTTCTTCTGATGGCAGTGTCGGTTTGGGTCACACTCGGTTAAGTATTATCGATTTGGCTACCGGCGAGCAACCGATGTCTGATCAAGATGGCCAGGTATTTGCGGTGGTGAACGGAGAGCTTTATGACTTTGAAAGAATTCGTGGCGAATTGGAAGCTAAAGGGCATCGATTTAAAACGCGCTCAGACAGTGAAATTGCACTTCATTTATATAAAGAATATGGCACTCGATGTGTTGAATTTATGCGAGGAGAATTTGTGGTAGTTATTTGGGATAGCCGAAGAAAAATATTGTTTGCGGCAAGAGACCGATTTGGCATAAAGCCACTATTTTACGCACGAAGAGGAAATGCAATTTACCTTGCTTCCGAAGCCAAGGCTTTACTTGCAGCAGGAGTTCCTTCCAAGTGGGATATTGGTTCAGTTGAAACGATGGGATATTACACCCGCTATCGTTCTATATTCAATGGTATTGAGTCAATTCCTCCCGGACAATTTATGGTTGTTGGAGATGGAGAACCTCATTTTCATACATACTGGGATTTTGACTATCCG
>CBDUHU010000249.1:0-5885 GCA_965366725.1 uncultured Kangiellaceae bacterium | reverse complement strand
CTGCTGCACATGTTATACGCTTGTTGCTTTAAATAACACTCATTCATGAGACAATACAGTTTCAATATCATCGGCGCCGGGGCAATCGGACATTTATGGGCAAGCTTTATTGCCAGGCAAGGCTATGATGTCAGGTTATATTCCCGTCAAAAGAGAAAACCTCAGACATTTAAAGTCGATTCACCTATAGCTAATTTCGAGCAAAAGATTTGTTACCACCAACTTATCAATTGGAAACCAGCAGACTGTCTATTAGTTTGTGTGAAAGCGCATCAGTTGGAATCCCTCTGCCAACAGCTAGTTGAGCTGAAATTTTCTCCACATCAGACTATCCTGATGATGAATGGCATGGGGCTGATTGAACTCATTCAGCGGTATTTACCTCAAATGCAAACCCTACATGCATCGATAGTTCATGGCGTCTATATTAATCAGCAAAAAATCACCCATACGGGTAACGGAAGTACTGTTCTGGGCAATATTAATACCCAATATGAAAGATCACTATTCCAACCCTTAATCGAACAACTGAATACCGCACTTCCCAGCGTTTCCTGGAGCGATAAACACTATCAAACAATGCTTATTAAAGTGGTTGTTAACGCCATTATTAATCCGCTAACAGCCTTGTCAAATCAGACAAATGGTAGCATTTTAAGTAATGGACAGCTGAATCCGGTAGCAGAGGAGTTATTGTTGGAATTAAAACCAATATTACGCATAAAACTGCCAGAGCAGGACTTTTCTCAAATAAAGCAGCAGGTCGAAACCGTTGCCAGAAATACCCGCAATAATATTTCATCAATGCTTCAGGATATTAGAAATGGTAGAAAAACTGAGATAGATGATATTAATGGCTATCTTTTAAAAATTGCAGGTGAGGAACAGCTGGCACTGCCACTACACAAAAATATAATTAACAATATCAATGAGTTAGGCTAATCAATAAACACAAAAAAATAAATAATAATAAAAATCATAATCGTATCTGTGACAACCTGCTCAAAAATTTCTTGATAAACTATGAAGAATCCCCTCGATTCTGATATTCTTAACTAAGCCGTTTAAATCAATATTTTGTTGCTAATAAGAACCATAAAAACTGCAAAGTGAGTTACCTAAAATGAATCCTACTCGAATATCTTTACTAGTCATTCTACTTGCCGGAACAGTATTTACTCTAATGCTTTATTTTAGCCAGGCTAATCAACCGGTGAAATATGAGCATGATGTAGCTACAGCAGAGAGTAATGCTAAGGCGCTAAGCAATAAGCTGGGTCGAAATTTATCCTCATTAGAGCAGTCAATTAAGTCACTATCCACTGATCCAACCTGGCAACAAACTGCCCAATCAGACTGGACTAATAGCCTGGAATCCAAGCGACAGCTTTTTAAAGCCGCAGGACTTGATTTACTAGGTATTCATACAGCCAGCGATAATCAACTGTCTTTCAAAAAGAACTCACGACCCAGTCAACTGGGAGAATTAAAAAGGCCATTAGAAAGAGTTTACAAAAGCGGTCAGAATGTTTCTCTACTTCAGATGATCGACGGAATTCCGTCAATCACCATATTAACGCCGGTCAAATCAGATGATGACAAAGTGACTGGCGCAATTGTCGGGGTAAAATATCTGGACTCGATTCTGTTGAAACAATTTCATCAGATAACCAGAGTACCTGTTGTAGTTATTAACAATGGTTTAATAAAAACAACCAGTCTGGAGAGCGCCCCTAATTTAGTCGACTATCATCAAATACCTATCAGTTGGCCCCAGGAAATAGATTCTCCGCTCTGGAAAATGAGCATTTTAGTTAAACCCGAAACAGCAATTTCATTAGCCACCATATATCTGATAATTGGTCTGGTTTTGACATTATTAGTACTATTTGTCATCTGGAAACAGCTAGTTCAATCTACAAATCAGATCAAACAAATTACTTCTGTGATGGATTTACAGTTACCAATTATCGAACAAATCAAGCAACTGAATACCTCTAAAAGTAAGCACAATGACTCTGAGTTGCTTGATGCACTGCAAGCAATACGTCTTCGTCTGGAACAAGGTGTTCAGCAGAGAAAACAACTCACCATAGAAATACACCAGCTAAAAGAAAATGAGCAGCAGTTAAAATCGGCAACTTCTTCTTTAATGACTGAGCGCGACAGTGCGGTTGCAGCTCCAAGGCTTAAATCAGAATTTCTATCTCGAATGGGCGATGAAATCACAACGCCAATGAAATCAGTTGTCAGTATGCTTAAATTACTATCTGAATATCAGCTCGATGATGAAGCCAAACAAATCTTAAATATTGCCAAACGTTCAACTCGTACTTTAGTTGATAATCTGAACAATATTCTCGATTTTTCAAAACTCGATGCACATATGCTGAAACTCTCTCCGCGAAAATTCAGCGTCAGAGAACTAGTTGATGATTTATCCTCTGAGCTTGCCCATTACGCCAATGAAAAAGGTTTATCTTTGCAAGCAAGTAGTGACCCGGCAATACCATCCGAAGTTTCGACCGACTTAGCCAGAATCCGACAGGTTTTAAGAAATTTGCTGGGTAATGCGATTCGATTTACAAAATCTGGAGAGGTCAGTTTATATGCAGATATCACCGAAATAAACGATAGAAAACTATTAAGGTTTACCGTTAAAGATACCGGTGTAGGCATTCCAAAAGAAGCACAGAGAGGCTTATTTGACTCTCTGGAACAATCCACTAAACTCACCAACAGTAGTTTTGCAGGTCGCTTACGGTTGATTGTTTCCAAACATCTGGCAGAACTAATGGGCGGTGAAATAGGGGTTAGCAGTGAAACAGGGAAAGGTAGTCAGTTCTGGTTTACGGTCGAGTTTGACTAGCGCTAATTTAATCTTGTGAGCTATGGGTTATAACACCATTAAAACTCATAGCTCTAAACTTAATTAAAGACGCTTAACTGGATAAGGTTAATGATTTATTATTGAACATTGACGCTTTCCAGCAGCAATTTGATTTCGAGCCTCAACTCAGCCAGCGGCATTGGTTTACTGAACACTTTATCAGCCCCCATCCCTCTTGCAAACTCCAGATAACTTTCCGGATCAGACGAACCTCCGCCAGAATAGGCAATAATTTTAATTCCTGGAAATTTTTCTCTAACTTCCGAAATTAGCTCTAAGCCTTCTTTGTTGGGCATTAGAATGTCAGTTATCATTAAATCTGGTAGCTGGTGCTCGAAATAATCCATTGCCAAAGCACCATCTTGCGCCAACAATACATCATGATTATCAAGTTCAACAACATCAGTTAACAAACGTAACATTTGTGGATCGTCATCAACGATCAATACAAGTGCCATAGATTAATACTCCCTGGAAATTCCTTTTCGCCCAGTTCTTGGGGTAACCCGAAAAATACTTCCTATAACGTCATAAGTATATGATTTTTTCAGAGTTCGTTTTTTGACTAGTCAGATTATATCCGATATTCCGTGCCAGATAAATTCAATATCTGTAATAACACTAGCATAATCAATATAATTAATTAGAATAACCCCATATATTTAATGAATCTACAGATTTCAAGCGATCAGCGGCGTATATCCTTCAACTACATAGGCTTATATGTTGGTAAGTACACACATAAGATTATTGCCCTGATGAAAATTGATGGGCATCTGATGTTCTTTTATTTAACCGCTATCAACTCAGTGGAGTAAATCAGGCAATCATGGATAACTTTGAAACCATTAGTGAAACAGACGATTATTTAATAATCAATAAACCGGCAAACCTGTCTTTTCATGATGATTCTAATCGTCAAGGATTGTTTAACCGCGTAAAAGAAATCAATGGTGGCGTATTATGGCCTGTACATCGTCTTGATAAATTAACTTCAGGCTTATTAATTCTGGCCAAAAATCAAGCTAGTGCCGCTAATTTAGGACGTTTGTTTGAACAAAAACAAATCAGTAAAACTTATCTGGCAATTAGCGATAATAAACCGGATAAAAAGCAGGGTAAAATAATTGGAGACATGAAAAAATCAAGAAATGGAAGTTGGAAACTATGCCGAAACATGCAAAACCCGGCAATCACTCGTTTTAAGAGCCACTCACTTCTTCCTGGAAAGAGGATTTTCTGGGTGACTCCAGAAACAGGTAAAACCCATCAAATTCGTGTCGCCCTGAAATCTCTGGGCGCTCCGATACTTGGTGATATCAGGTACAAAGGAACCCCCGCCGATCGTGGCTATTTGCATGCGTATAAGCTCAGTTTTACCTGGCAGGATCGAGTTGTGACCTACTCTTGCCTACCAAAGGAAGGAGAGCATTTTTTAGATCCTGCGCTAAAATCATCGATCAGTCATTTTGAGTCAAGTTAAGAACGAATACCGATGCCTTTTGAAAGCAAGTAATAGGCGACACTCAACAGCGAAATTATAAAAATGCTAATCAATCCCAACGCATGGGATATTTCAATATCTGCAAAGCCTAAAAAACCATAACGAAATGCATTAACCATATACAAAATTGGGTTAGCCAGCGAAATGCTTTGCCAAAACTCAGGCAATAACTTAATTGAATAAAATACCCCTCCAAGATAGGTCAGTGGCGTTAATATAAAAGTTGGGACTATTGAAATATCATCGAATTTTTTGGCGAAAATAGCATTAACCAGGCCTCCTGTTGCAAACAGCATCGAAGTTAAAATAACAACAAAAAATAAAATAAACCAATTGTGAACCTGTATATCTACAAATTGATAAGCAACGATAGTGACTATAATGCCAGTTAGTAACCCACGACTAACACCGCCGAATACATAACCGAGCAGAATAAATAATGTTGGTACCGGAGATACCAACATTTCTTCGATATTACGTTGGAATTTAGCACTAAAAAAGGAAGATACAACATTGGAGTATGAATTAGTGATGACCGACATCATGATGATTCCAGGGGTAATATACTCCATATAGCTCACCCCTTCCATATTGCCCACACGTGAGCCAATTAATTGACCAAATATGACAAAATACAAACTCATCGTAATTGCCGGCGGGAGCAATGTTTGTACCCAAATCCTGAAATATCGTGTTATTTCCTTGATGATAATACTTTGCAGGGCAATTATTGACTCTTTATTAAATAGCTTATCCGGGTTACTCATCAGGCGTATCTCCGCCGGTTTCTGTTAACTGCACAAAGAGTTCTTCCAATCTGTTAGCTTTATTACGCATACTCAAAACCTTAATATTTTGTGAAGATAGCCATTGAAATACCTTATTTAATTCAGTTTCTCTGGGAATATCAATTTCAATGCTGGAGCTATCTTTGTGACGGAAGATAGTTTTTTCTATTGCAGGAAAAGACTCAGGTATTCGATTAACATCCAGTATAAAAGTTTCCACATCAAGTCGAGAAATGATGTCTTTCATGGTTGTATTTTCAACAATTCTTCCATGATTAATAATCGCAATATTGCGACATAACTGTTCTGCTTCTTCCAGATAATGAGTGGTCAAAACAATCGTAGTGCCTTGCTCGTTCAGTTTTGACAAAAACTCCCACATGGTGCGTCTTATTTCAATATCAACTCCAGCAGTTGGCTCATCAAGGATCAAAACTTGTGGTTCATGCACCAGTGCCCTGGCAATCATCAAGCGTCTTTTCATTCCGCCTGATAACTGTCGAGCCTGAACGTCCCGCTTATCCCACAAAGATAGCTGTTTTAAAACCACTTCTGCTCGTTGCTGTGCAACTTTGCGGGGTACACCATAGTAACCAGCCTGTGTGACAACAATTTGCCGACATGTCTCAAACTGAGAAAAGTTGAACTCTTGTGGTACAAGCCCAATACAGCGTTTGGCTGCTTCTAATTCAGTCTCGATTGA
>CBDUHU010000248.1:0-5895 GCA_965366725.1 uncultured Kangiellaceae bacterium | reverse complement strand
ATTTTTTTCCTGCTAGATTGGCGAACCCGGTGGCATTTTTGGCAAATCAATTAATTTTTGATCTGCTTCAATACTCAAATTTTCCAGACGTTTGACTTGATATGCATAAAACCCGTAATAGGTTGAAGATTTTCTGACCGCAATTAACTTGCGCTGTAGATAATCTTTTTCTTTTAGTAGCACCCCTAGAATTTGCATTTTTACTTGTTGCGAAGTTTTTGAACTGTGCAATAAGTTAAGATAATTTGAATAAATAAGATTCACAACAGACTGATGAATCGTCGATGATATCCCATCATAATTTTGTTCAATAACAGACTGATGTAATTCAGTGGCTATCGAGTCAATAGATGGAATAGTTGGATCACTTGCACTTTGCTCGATCAAACGAGCCAGTCTTTGGGGATGAAAAATAAGACCTAAAGTATGCTGCGCAGAGGCTTCAGTCAATCCGATTAGATCAAATGCGACACCAGTATTTCCCTTTAACGACTCCCGTGTTCTTGAGTATTCTGAAGCTTTAGGAAGAAGCATCAGCTGGGTGTCTTTTGGTAACTTTAGAAACTCGGGTTGTAAGGTGGACAACATTGATGTCAGGGCTCTTGCCTGTTCCTCACCAGATACAACTTTTTGTTTCAATGGCTGATTATTTCGCTTAATTGAATAATCGTATTCCAATCCTCCAAGCCACTTAGCCACAGCGGTTATCTGGTAACGATGAAAATAATAAACCGGAATCAAAATTTCCTGTAAGTCAGACCAGGGTCTATCCTGCTTGAGATTAGCAGGGCCAAAACTATTTAGCGCCACAGATCTGATATTGATCATTTTCTCAAGTTCATTAACGGCATCTGCACCATTATCCCAGAGACTCGCTTTAGCATGTGGACTACCTGAACTTCTGGCATCTGGATCAGAAATATACAACAATCCATTAATATCATTTTCAGCGATCAGCTGTTTCAGCCACTGGGCTTCTTTTGCCTCATCAAACTCACGATAGCCGTATGCAATAGCCGCCTTATCCCAAAGTCCCAAACCAACGCCATAGGGATTAGTCGCGACAACTTTATTCTCTTCTAATTGAAACTGAGGGTGAGGGTAATCCATAACAGACTGGTTACCATAGTTACTGGCAGCAAAATTGTGATTCAGCCCCAGAGTATGACCCACTTCATGAGCCGACAACTGACGAATTCTTGCGAGTGAGAGTTCCATCAATGCTTTGTCATCCTCAGATTCTGCGAAAGGCGCTAATAAACCTTGCGCAATCAGGTAGTCCTGTCGAACTCTCAATGAACCGAGTGTTACATGTCCTTTGATAATTTCACCGGTTCTGGGATCAGTAACACTAGCGCCATAGGACCAGCCTCTGGTTGCCCGATGAACCCATTGAATAACGTTATATCGCACATCCATAGGATCAGCATTTGCAGGTAACATTTTAACTTGAAATGCATTCTTATAGCCGATTGCTTCAAAAGCTTCATTCCACCACATTGCTCCATCAATTAATGCACTTCTAATAGGTTCAGGAGTTCCAGGATCAAGATAATAAATAATTGGCTCTACAGCTTCACTTGTCTCTGCCCCCTTATTTTTTTTAACCAATCGATGCCTACCAATAAAATGGCGGTCAATACTTTGATTAATTGGCTGGGCGTAATCTTTAAATTCTACTGACCAGAAACCACTCTTTGGCAAATAAGTTCTTGGTTTATAACCAGCATCAGGCAAACGCACAAAACTGTGATGCATTTTGACGGTCACAGCCAGAGGTTCTACCACAGCTTGCTTAAGAAACTCCCCAGGTTGATTCCCTACCAGGGTGATAGTTGCTTCTAATTCGCTATTATCTGGAAAACTGGTGGTTCTGGGCATATAAATAGCAGAGCGAGACTTATCAACCTTATAACCTTTCCCCTGTTTAATCGCTTCGAGACGTCGACCAACGCCATGGATATCCTGCAACAGAAAATCGCTTGCATCAACCAGTGCCCAGTCAGATCCCTGATCAATAATAGAAAATCCCCAGAGAACTGATTCAGCAAAAGCTTCATTAAGTGCTCTTCTTTCTAACCTGTTAGCAGTACCCGCCCGGTATCGAGTTGGCTTCTGGGTCAATAAAATTTTGTTTCCCTGGCGCTCAAAAACAGCTAGCCTTGTGTCACTCAGTTGACCACGATCCAGGCCTATATCATTTGATCCTACTCCAGCAGGAAGGCTGGTAAGATATATAAATTCCTTACCTATATTATCAATTTTAAGATAAATTCTATCTTCTTTTTTATCATGAATTATACCGACGAATCCCTTATCTAGTTCATAAAGGCTCTCTAATTCTGCTAACTTTCCTGCATAAGCATTGGCGGCAAAAAGTGCCTGAATTATTACGATAAATGTAGCACATAGAGGAACCAGCACCTTTTTCATGAACTTATCCTTATTGATTGATAGATTTTGCGATAACAGCAGTTTGCGATTTGCTTATCATATTAAAGTTGATTCAGACCTTAAATCAAGTCAGTCGTTCTAAGAAGACAAAAATACCTTCAATTATTAGACAATCCTACCGCTTTAGTAATAATTATTGAAGGCACCATTACTCAACACTCAAATAAACATAGCCTTATTTCCAACAACTGACCAGTGGCGGAAAAATCTAACTGAGTTTTAGCCAGTCAGTTCTTAAAAGTCCATAATCCAGCTGGTCAGTCCACTCGTCACCAATACGAAAATGTTGTTTAAAACAGGCTTCCTGAGTTAAACCTGATTTTTCCATAATTCTGATTGATCCAATATTTCGTGGATCACACTTAGCAACTACTTTATGAAAGTGAAGTTGATTGAACAGGTATTCAATGATCAAACCTGCTGCTCGAGTGGCAACCCCCTTGCCTGCACATCGACCACTAACACGATAACCTAATTCAACACGTTGGTTTTCCCAATCTTCAATTTTAAATGCGATATCTCCAATAGGCTGTGTATCTCCGCTCAGGCAAATCACTAACCCATTCCAACGCCCCTCTTTAAGACACCAGGGCTCGCAGTTGTGTTGAATAAATTCTTTGATTTTTTGATCTGATTCGGCGGGTCGAATAAAACGACAATTCTCAGGATCCTGACGATATTCTTTTAGTGCAGCAAAATCTTCTGTTAAATAGGGCCTCAGGTAAATTCCATCCCCGTCTAAAGTTTCTGCCGGTATTTCCTGTCCTTCTACAAACGCTTGCATACTGATCACTTTACTTTTTAGTTTTAGTTCGACTGTTTTTTTTGGTCGAGAGCTTTTGGTTACCATTGTTATTAGAGGTTGATTTTGCTGGCGCACTAATACGCTTAGAATAATAAAGAGCATTAATAAAAACTCTTGAAGTTCCCAACCAAAAACCCCTAACTAGCGGATTATCTGAAAAGGCAATCAATCGACCACGACCTAATCGCTGAATAAAAATACTGGTTTCTCCGGCAATATGCTGAATATTTTCATCTGAAATATAACCGGCCTGATGTGGTTTATCTGTAAAACGAGCGACCCCTACAAAGGCTTCATCCGGCTCAGTAAATACCTGTTGACCACGTTTGAAAATTGAAATCTCCGAATTTTCAATCCCAAACCCGAGCGGGTGAGTAATATCAATTTGCGCTCCAGTAATAGCACCACCAATAATATGTTTTGCATCTTCCTGAGATTTTTCTGCGTAGGCAATTTTAGTATCTCCCGCAGCAGACTCACTTTTCTCAAATTGCTTTACTTTACTGGATGTCCAATCTTGCTCAAGCAACCATTTTGCTCCACTACTATGGGCGATAATAATTCCCCCCTGCCGAACCCAATTTTCAATTTTCGCTAAGCTACTCTTGTCAAAGGGATATCGACCAGATACCAGAATCAAATGAGTATAATTAATTTTTCCCAGTTGCTTAAATTGTGCCTGAGTCATCATTGTGAGAGGCTGTGACAAACGCTGGTCTAATAAGTGCCAGACTTCACCAGCATCGTAACTACTAACCCCATTTCCAACAATAAGCAATGGCTTTATCGGAGCCAATACAGGAACGCTGGGACTTCCCATATCAACGCCACTTAATGCTAATCCTGATGATAATTCAAACGGAGTTAGATCGAGCAATTCCAATTTGGGTAATAACCAGTCAATAATATCTTCCCTTGAAAGCTCTTGATTGTTTAACATTAGTAAAATACTGCCGAGACTTAGCGAAGCTTCACCGTCAACAGTCATAACTCTGGTTGGCTTAGTCACCCCTTGAACCACCAGACCAATTTGTTGGATCTCACTAAGTAGCCGGGCAGTATTCAAGTTTTTCCAATCAAAAGCCAGACCAATTGTTGCATCGCTAATCGTTATAGAGGGCAACTTCTCACCAGAAGCTTTTACATCATCTAATAACGAAGTGGCATAATCTGAACGACTGACATAGGCATAGTCCAAATCAAATGCCATAGCGATATTCCAGGCAGATACATCATAAAAAACATTATCTTTAAACTGCTTACGCGTTTCAAATAGCGATTTAATCAAACGATATTGTGGTTGCCGTAATGGAATAACCGTTGTAGTGCCTTTTTCAAAAGTCCGATTTTTAAGCTTCAATCTTTTAGACAGCGGATAGTGCTTAATCTGATGGCCATCAAGAATCCGCTTTAGCTCATTGATTCGATATTGATCCGATGAAGAAAAAACAACCGCTCTATACTTATCTTCTTTAGCTAATTTTTTGGTGGTCAGATTAAAATCAACCGCCATTTCTTTCAATTGTAATTGGTTTTTCTGAGCAGCTTCCAATGTCGATAAAGAAGTAGTGAGGTGGTTTTTTATGGCAAAAGGAAATGAAATTTTGCCATAGTCGTTGTTTTGTATATGCCCACGTGAAGATGCCTGTTCAAATAAAATACCGACTGCACCATGAACATCCGGATATGTTGATCCTTTACCATAATAAAAATCATCAAAGTTTTCTCTGGAATAATAAAGGCTACCGATATTATCGAGTGCTTTGGCATGTGACTTGGCAATAGTTGCAGTCATCTGGAAGTTACTTTCCGGTGTTAAAGGATTCTGTCTGGATTCAACGCCCGGTTGAAAGAAATAGGTACTATTTGTCCCCATTTCGTGAAAATCGGTCAATATATTAGGACGCCATTGATGAAACTTTTTTACTCTTGCTTGAGATTCCGGGTGCTGTAAAAGTAGCCAATCTCGATTAAGGTCAAACCAATAGTGGTTAGTACGCCCTTGCGGCCACTCTTCGTTATGCTCCATAGTTTCCGAGTTTGCCATGGGGACTTTACTTCGATACATGTTCACCCAGTGAGCAAAGCGCGCTAACCCGTCAGGGTTTAACATCGGATCAATAATAATAATCTGATTATCCAGTTGTTCTTTAACTGCAGCTTTATCTGAGGCGGCTAAATGGTAAGCTAATAGCAGCGAAGCATTACTACCGCTAGCTTCGTTTCCATGGACGCTGTATCCCATCCAGGTAACAACAGGCGTATCGTTTTTAGCGCTATTCGTTTGTTGGATTTCCAATAAATGTTGTTGACGAAGTTTATCCAGATTAAGAATATTCTTCTCCGAAGAGATATATGCCAATATCAGAGGACGTTTTTCGTGGGTATAGCCAATAGTCTCTATTTTTACTCGATCAGATTCCTCAGCTAATTGCCTGAAATAAGCTTCTATTTGAGCAGGCCTCAGATGCCATTCTCCAACCTGATAGCCCAGATGTGCCTGGGGAGTGGTAATGTTCTGGTTATACTGAGTTGTATCGGCTAAATAATAGTCGAGTTCGACAGCCTGAAGGCTGCCAAAAATACACAAACCGGCAACCAGGTGGCACCATACGAATGCTTTCTTTATCATAAAC
>CBDUHU010000247.1:0-5901 GCA_965366725.1 uncultured Kangiellaceae bacterium | reverse complement strand
AATTAACTAAAAGTATTCATTAAATACTGAGGAATGAAATCATGACAACAGTAACTTCCACACACACGACAGACTGCAATGTCAACAATCGTCCTTTAGACGAAATCTTCACTCGTATCGGTGACCACGCATTACGCTACTCAGTTGTAATTGTATTGGCCTGGATTGGCGCGATGAAATTTTCTGCTTATGAGGCTGGTGCAATCCAGGGATTGGTGGCATCTAGTCCACTAACTTCGTGGCTCTATAGTGTGTTCAGTCTGCAAGGCACATCAAACATGATTGGTACGATCGAAATTGTTACGGCAGCAGCAATTCTATTAGCGCCATTGCATAGAAACATAGCGATTGTGGGTAGTTTGGCAGCAATTGCTACCTTTGCATTAACGTCAAGCTTTCTGTTGACTGCGCCAGTATGGGAAGCAAGCTTAGGAGGTTTTCCTGCATTGAGTGTTGTACCTGGACAGTTTTTGTTGAAAGATATTGTACTTCTTGCCGCTGCAATATCACTATTTGGTAAGGCACTTAATCTTAATAAATAGATCGTCATATGAATACACAAAAGGCACTAGTAATAGTGCCTTATAAAAAACTGCAACAGTCAACTAATTCTGGACACTAGATTAAGCCCATTCTTAATGGCTTCACTTCATATTCATTTAATGAAAATATATTATTTTATGCTATTTAAAAAATACTCATAAAGACTTCAAATCTCCCCTGCCTTTAGCCTCATACAGGACTGTAATAATGGTAAATAAATGAATATAGAGCAAATTATGTTTTTTATAAGCGCCTAAATTACGGGGTAGTTATTGAACCAAAATGTTTCAAGAAAGAAGAATTCGTAGTTAGTTCTCGAGCTTGTCCTAATCTATAGCCTCTCATGAGGGAGTGACAATCAGGAGTGTGACGTTCTATAGTGATTTACTTTTAACCCTTTCAAGAATACCTCGAATTTTTGCAGACACGGCGACTGCTCCATTGGTTATATTCGAAAGCGTAATGATAATGAATTTGTTGCTTTCATGCAGGTCAAAATGAGTACCGACGCCATAGTCCAGGCCTGAATGGTTGAACCAGGGGTGTCCTGGATATTTATAAAGCGCCTTAATGCTGTTGGTTGTAGGAGGAGACATTAGCTTTTGGTTGTTTAGAGCCAACAAAAATTTGTGCATATCTCCTGTGTTTGAATATGCTCCACCTGCCGGGGTTCCAACTGGAATAATGTCTAAAGTATTGGTTGTCCATCCAGTTGTTGCATTTAGCTTTCTTTCATATCCAATTGCAACATCATTTATAGGAAGAGTTAGGTCAAAATATCCAGAATGGTTCATCTGTAATGCAGTGAAAATGTGCTGTTCAACGAATTGTTGAAATCTTTTGCCACTTATTTTTTCGACAATAACGCCTGCAAGAAAAACACCTGTATTACTATATTGCATTCTTTCACCAGGCTGGTAAAGATGTGATTCTTGACGAATAAAGTGCTGAAAGTCCTCAGTCTTTTTGAATAACTTTTTGTTTTTCGATTGAAGGTCTGGGTGATTAAGAGCATTGTTTCCTAGTCCTGAACGATGGGATAAAAGCTGTTCTATTGTGATGTTGGGAGCTTTAATCGGATCGATCCAGGCACCACCTAAATACTTTGAAACAGGGTCACTTAACTTAAGTTTTTGTTGATCAACCAATAAACCAATAGCAACTCCGGTAAACAATTTGGAAACAGAGGCCAGATTATAGCGCGTAGTGTTGTGGTTCTTTATGTTGTAACGCTTGTTTGACTCACCTAAGTTTTTTTGCAGTAATATGTCTTGTCCGTGAGCGACTAAAATACTGCCTGAAAATGAGCTTCTTGCCCGGATTCTTTCGATAAAGTCGTTGATTTCACTCATTGCTCGTGGCATTGAAATGTTTGAATGTGGTTTAATATCTGATGGTATTTTTGCAGGGCTAATATCCAGCATGGTGATTTTTGCCTTATTTCCTATTAGTGTTGCAGCTGTCCAGGATTCCATATGCTCGGAATATAAAATCGCGACGACTTCGTTATCAGGAAGTTTGGGGTTATACTCTCTGAAACTGTGAAACGAAAGCTCTCCGTAGCTTTCTGCTAAAAATAATAGGTAGTTGATTGATTCATCGAGCTGCGCTTGCCAGTCCTGGCTGAAATGCTCAACAAGGTAGTTTTTTATCTTTGTTCTGTCCTTTGAATTCAGTAGTTGAATTATTGGTTTGACGTGTCGAGCAACTTCCTTTTGAGGTTGTGTCTTCGTATCTTTATAATTTGCATGGGCGTTTAAGCAGTTTGCGAATAGTAGCCAAAGAGTAACAGTGAATGCCTTCATTTAAATACCTGTTTGTTAGTGTGTTGTTGATAGATCTGAAGCGATGTTATCTTTCAACCTATAAACAGCAATAGAGAAGTCATGTAGCTTTTCTGAAGAAAAGCTGAAGTTTATTTAAAATCAGATAGTTAGCTATGGATTTATCAAACAATAACTCACTAATAACACTTTGTGGAATGTCCATTGCGCCTGATAAAGGAGAGGTATCTAGTGGTACAGATGTTGTAAGGCTTGAACCTAAGGTCATGCAGGTGCTCATATTTTTGGTGGAATATCACGGACAGGTGAAATCACAACAACAAATTTTTGAAGCCGTATGGTCAAACTCAATTTTTAGCCCCAACCTGGTGCAAAGGAGTATTGGGCATATCAGGAATGCCTTTAAAGCACTTGGCTGTCAGAAACAAATAATCAAAACATTTCCCAAAAAAGGCTATTGTCTTGAAAGTGATTTATTAGTTCATCCACACCATTCAAACTTAGACCTGAAAAGTCGAATGGCAAACCTGACTTTTGACCCTAAGTTGGTAGTATTTTTTTTAGTAATAGTGTTTTCAGGCTTCATATTTATCTGGAATCAATTATCTTTGTATCCGAATTATACGATAACAAAAGTACACTCTCTAACTGCGACAAAATACACAGAGTCTTCTCCTATTTACCTGGACTCTGAGAAAGTTGTTTATATTGAGTCCAATCCTGGTGAAGCTAACAGAATTAGAGTTTTTGATCAGAAAACGCAACAATCAACAATCATTTTTCAGAGCATCCACTCAATTGTGGCAATAGCTAAGATCCCGGAGAAAAAATCAATATTAGCCGTTGAACACACTAAAGAGGGTTTCGATTTATCGATTCTAGATATCAGTACTTTTGACGAAATCAAGCAACAGTACTTATATACTCGAAGACATTTTATTGCTATGCAGTCTCTTAAGTTTGTTGATGAGCAAACATTTGCTTATATCGGTTTGACCGATGGTAGAAGTGCTATTTATCACGAGTCTATAGCGGATCAGACCTATCAAAATAGAATCCTTTTAGACCCTGGTTTAGAGCCTTTCGCAATAGATGTGATGCCTTCACAAAATTCACTGGCAATTCTAGCTTTCGACTCACAAAAGAATGCACAACAGTTAGTGATATTTAACCTGGATTCTTCTCGCTTAAAGCCGGTATCGTCATTTGCCGCTGACTTCTACCAGTTGGTATGGTCAAAAAATGAAAAAGGTTGGTTTTTAGGTAATGGTCATCAGCTTATATTTCAGCCAATGGATGGTACTAAGCACACTGTAACTTCAGGTTCGTTTCATCGACTCAATGATATTAATTTGCATCCATTGGAAAGAAAATTTATTGGGTCTACTTTTCAGCGCGATGCGAACCTTTGGCGACTAGAAATCAATAACGACTTCCAGGATCTTCGTCAATCGGAAACTAACTATCGTCGAGTATCACAATCAACCAGTTTGGATTATGCTGCGGCCATTCACCCAGAAAACGATGCTATTGTTTATATTTCAGATCGATCTGGTAAACCACAGATGATTCTTAGCAATCGGTCAAGCGAGCGAGTGATTTATAAAAATACACAAGAACATAATATAGTATCCAAGCCCGTATGGTCTCATACCAAGAATCTAATTGCATTTACAGTCAATGGGTTGATTTCAGTCATCAATGTTGATGATGGGCGAACAACACAATATCAACCTGAATGGTTCATAGATTCAGTAATTGGCTGGTATCAAGACAACAGCAATATACTGTGTACTGCGATCATTGATGGTAACCCTTGGCTAATAAAATACGATACGAATAGCAATATCAGCCAAATCTTGACAAAACAGGACTCACATTTTGTTGAATTGAATAAACTCGAACAAATCATTCAGATTAAGCAGAATAAATTAGTTGATTTGAAAGGTGAAGTTCTTGCTAACTTACCAGATGGAGATATTTGGGGAATAACAATGTCTGGTGATAGTGTTTTAATTCAACTAATAACTTCATCAGGGAATGAGATATGGCAGTATCATTTTTCAACGCAAGACTTGCATTTGCAAGCAGTGCTAGCTGATCAAAATATGCGTTTAGAGTCAGCTAATGGAGCAGGAAACCAATTGGTCACTGGGAATGAGAGTCTCAGTGATGACGTTGTGGAACTGAGATATAAAGAATACTAAGAGATATTTCACAATACTCGATGTGTCATGTTCATCATGTAATAAGAAGAACGATTTTACTGTGGGAAATAGCGATAATAGTGAAAACCTAATTAAATATGCTTACTATTTAACTAAGTGAGATAGTTTTTTGCGAAAACACATCATGTTGTGCTTATACTAAATTTTTTAAAGTAACTTTAATCGCTGAAGTTTCGATATTTCTCTTTATAACCTTGCGTAAAAATTAGATGAATAACTAGTTTTTTATTATTTCAGCCTGATAAATTCCTTTATTTACTTTGATGTAATTGCCTTCCTACGCTTCCCTTTTTCCTGGCTTTTATTTAAATATTGAAATCCTTTTTCTGTTAGGTACTGATAACTGTCGAAAGTGTTTTCTTCAAACTCGATAACCTGGTTGGCAGCTTCAAAAATGATGTCCTCAAGTTGTTTGCTGTCAGTACAGTCTGTTCTTTGTGCTTCGTATAGGTTTTCCTGGAAGAGTGTGTTAAATGCATTTTCAATGGCGAATGGTGATGTGTGTTCCATAGTATGTATGATAGGTTATAAAGTGAGGGGTAATGAATCCCACTGATGTTCTACAATGCCGTTATTGAAGTCAAATGTCGGTTTTGTTCATATTGTTTTTTGATAAAACCAGTTTTCAAAAAAATTGGGAGTTTTCTTGTGACGGAATAATATTTTTGAAAAACATTTGAATTTAATAATTTTTAAGAGGCTATCGGTCAAATTATTAAAAGGTTGATAGCCCTTAAAACGGTTTATTGTAAGATTAGTTCAGTGGTTGATTGTCTTAGGTGTTGATGTTTTCTTGGGATTTCGTTGAGTATTTATGTTTCTTGCAGAGTATAATTTTCAGTGGAAATATAACTTACAAAATATTGAGACTGTATTCACAGATAAAAAAGGTTTTTACGATAAAGCGCATTGTGAATCTCTTGGGGAGATGAAATGGAAATATTGTCTCGACAGGAGAAATGAATTTTGATGATAGTTCCCTTTTCTAAGCATAGGGTTTAGGAAATACATAAGGATATTATTTATGTTTAAGAAAATGAAAATTGTTCTATTAGCATCTCTATTTGGTTTTGCATCTTCGGTTTTTGCTGATCCACCCGTAAATGATGGGAACGGGAATATTACTTGTGATCCCGGTTGTACTTCTCTAACATGTAGTGGAAGTTTTTGTATTATATGCAATCCTGAAGGTTGTATTGGATATGATGACGAAGCACCATCCATCGGTGACGAGTAATCCCTGTCTTTAACCTGGAAATACAAAGTTTCTGGGTTATTTTTATTTAAGAGTATTATATGAATCCATATTTAATTGCATTTTTTTTATTGTTTTACTCTCAAGCTTC
>CBDUHU010000246.1:0-5905 GCA_965366725.1 uncultured Kangiellaceae bacterium | reverse complement strand
AGTAGGAAATAACACACCTGTATTTTTTCTTAACGACCCACAAAAATTTCCTGATTTTGTACATTCGCAAAAAAAGCACCCTAGAAGTAATCTTCCTGATGCGGCAAGAATGTTTGAATACTGGGCTAATCATCCACAATCTTTACACCAGATGACAATATTAATGTCTGATCGGGGTATCCCTGCCAGTTGGAGGCATATCCATGGTTTTGGTTCTCATACTTTCAGTTTCTGGAATAAAAATGGGGAGAGATTCTGGTTGAAGTGGCATTTTAAAACATGCCAGGGAATAAAAAATCTAAGCGATGAAGAAGCTGCTAAGTTACCGCCTTTTGGTGCTCAACAAGATTTAGTGGAAGCGATTGATCGTGGTGATTATCCCAAGTGGAAAGTTAAAGTACAGATTATGTCTGAAGAGCAGGCAAGAGACTTTCCTGTTAATCCTTTCGATTTAACGAAGGTGTGGCCACATAAACAGGTTCCTCTAATTGAAGTTGGCGAGTTCGAACTTAATCAGAATGTTGATAATTATTTTGCGGAAACTGAACAAGCTGCTTTTGCACCAAGCAATCTGATCCCCGGCATTGGTGCTTCTCCAGATAAGATGTTACAGGCAAGGCTGTTTGCTTATCAGGATGCTCAGAGATACCGCCTGGGAGCCAATCATAATCAAATTCCGGTTAATCATCCAAGATGCCCGGTCAATCATTATCAGCGCGATGGTTTAATGGCTGGAATGTGCCCGGTAACTGGTGTTTCTGAAAACCAGGGTTCCGGCGTTAATTTTTATCCAAATGATCAGGCTGATTTACCTCATCCGGTGCCCGCATATAGTGAGCCGCCTATGCCGATTGAGCAGGATGCCTGGGTGAAAGCCTACGATCAAAGTGATGAAGACTACTATTCACAGGCTGGAGATCTTTATCGAATAATGTCAGAACAACAAAAAGAACAACTATGTAGCACTATCGCTGGTGGATTAAGTCAGGCCAAAGAAAGTGTTCAAAAGAGAATGCTGAGTTACCTGGAAAAAGCGGATATGGATTATGCGAGGAGAGTCTCCAGAATGCTTGGCTAGTATAAATATGGCTAGCGCCAGCAGAGCTGGCGCTGTGAACGATTAGATTTTTAACGAGGAGGCGGTATGCAAAATAATCAAAAAAAATATCTCGTAGTGACAGGCCTGATTGGATTGGCGGCAGCAATTCTTGTCGGTATAGGTGAATTTCTACTCCATTTCGATCCGCTGGCCAGGTTTTCTGAGTCGGGATACGATTTTATGCAAGCTGCTACCGATCAACGCCAAACTATCGGGCATTTTTTCGGCGTACTGGGTGCTCCTTTATATTTGATTGGGTGCTGGCATATCTATCTGATGCTTAAACCTGCGCATCAAAAACTGGCATTTATTACTTTTTTAGTGAGTGCATACGGTTTTATTATGGGGAGTGTATGGATTAGCTCGCGTGCAAGTATTGGAGCAGTTGTCCATCTGGATCCTGCTGGGCTAACCACAGAAAACCTTATTTTGTTATATGAAAATCGTTATGAGACTTTGTTGACCATAATTCGTCTGACTACGGTTTTTTTATCTCTGGTCTATATTTTTCTGGTGTTAACAGGAAAGTCTTACTATCAAAAGTGGCAAGCAATACTAAACCCCATACTGCTACTAATTTTAAATTTTGTTATCTACTTAATCAGTCCAGAAGTGGGTAAATATATGATGCCGATTGCACTTAATATTGGCTTTGGACTATTTTTTATCATGTCTGTTATACAAGCTAATAAGATTGAAATACAAGATGGGGGAGTTTAAATATGAAAAAACTGTTGATTATTCCAGCGGTCCTTATTGGATTGATGATTTTTGTTTTCGTACGATTTACCGTTGACAAAAAAATCGATTATGAAGTTTCTACTGCAAATATAAAAATACCCGCTTTTGATGTAAAAACAATTAACTTTGATCAATATATGGATGATTCAAAGTCATTGCCTTTTATTGCCAGCGCTATTATTGATGTCGACAATGATGGAAATGAAGAGTTATTTATCGGCGGTGGTCAGGGACAGGAAGATGTGTTTTACAGTTATCAGAATGA
This sequence comes from uncultured Kangiellaceae bacterium, assembly GCA_965366725.1. Taxonomy (GTDB): domain Bacteria; phylum Pseudomonadota; class Gammaproteobacteria; order Enterobacterales; family Kangiellaceae; genus Aliikangiella. The sequence continues at coordinate 3,800 of CBDUHU010000246.1, read as the reverse complement.
CAATTTTGTCAAACTTGACGGTATTGGATATTCGAAAAATGTTGTTGAAGAAACAACCTTTGGTGCATCAGTTATTGACGTTGATAACAATGGGTTTTCAGATTTGATACTTTCAAGAACAAATGGTGTGTGGTTATACTTGAATGATGGAACGAATTTTGTTGGAAAAAAACTTGCTCTCGATTTAGGGGACGATACGTCTCCTTTGAGTGTTGCAATTGCTGATATTAATCGTGATGGTTACTTTGATATGTACGTCGCTGGATACATTCGAAAGGAATTGGTAGAAGGACAAAATATTTTTAATAAAGAAGGTTATGGTGGCACTAGCAGAATGTTCTTAAATAATGGTGATAATAGCTTCACTGATATTACAGAGTCTTCAGGGCTTTATTATGATCATAATACCTTTATGGGGATCTTTGTCGATATTGATAATGATAGCCTTGAAGACCTTGTTGTTGCTCACGATACTGGTCAAGTCAGGACTTGGAAAAATCTTGGAAATAATCAATTTACTAATGTTGAAAATCCAAATTCTAAAGAATATAGCTACCCTATGGGGATTGCGGTAACCGATTATCTTAACAACGATACTGTAGACTTCTTTTTTTCAAACGTTGGCTCTACTCCACCAAGATTTCTGGTCACTGGAGATTTAAGGGAAGATCAACCTTATAATTTTAAGTGGATCATGTTCGAGAATCAGGGAGGGTTTAAATTTAAGGATATTGCTCAAAAAGCAAAATTAGCGGATTACGAGTTTTCCTGGGGCGCCATCTTTGAGGATTTTAATCTGGATGGGCGGGATGATCTTGTTGTGTCAGAAAACTATATTGGTTTTCCCGCGCATAAATTTGAAGCTTTAAGGTTACCTGGACGCTTTCTTTTGCAGACGGAAACAGGAGAGTTTGCTGAGACAGGAAAGATGAGTAATGTTATTAACACTGGCTTTAGTATTTCTCCTATTAGTGCAGATTTTAATCACGATGGGTATCCTGATTTAGTTCACATTAATATTGCGGGCCAACCGAAAGCATTTATCAGTAAGGGCGGTACAGCTAATTATTTAAAGGTCAAATTAGCTGACAATATTGAGTCTATTGGTGCAAAAATAATGGTTAAGCGAAGTGATGGAAAAACTATTTATCGAGATTTTATCTCCGGTGAAGGGCTTTGCTCTGATCAGTCGCATACTCAGATATTTGGACTGGATTCTAGTTTTGCTACAGAAGTAAACATTAAGTATCTTTCCGGAAAAGTAGAAAATCGTCAGGGTAACTTCAGCAATCAACAGTTAGTTTTTCCATGAACGCTCTGAAACTATCGACATTTTTGTTAAGAGCTTTCATTGCTTTTGGAACCTATGGAGCCATATCTATTTCCTATAATACATTGACTCAGGTGTCACCATGTCCTGCTGTTTCTGGGTTTCCTGTATGCTATCTGGTTTTAGCAGGCTATCTGGCGATGCTGGTTAGTCTATTTTTAACTAAATACGATTTTCATAAAGGCATTTTTTATATTGGCTGGTTTATTGTTTTTCTTATTGCGATAGTTGGGACCATCTATGAATTGTATTCGGGGAATATTTGTCCTAGAACAAGCTATGGTTTACCTATGTGTTACCTTTCGCTGGCTTTTACCTTGCTGATTGTGTTTTTATTCAAATATCAGCAAAAGTTGAACGCTGGCTCATCTGCATAATTTAGCAAATCACCGGATAAACCAGCATTGATAACAATACTGGTTTATCCATCTAAAGCTCTTCAATTTCTTCTGGTCTTGTTTTTTTCAAAGCACTACTAACAAAGTTAATTTTAGTACCGATTTTTTCCTCTAAAAAAAAGAAGGACTTATTTAGGAATTGAAATCTGGTACGTAGAAACCTTAAACAAAATTGTGCAGTGGGACTTACGCAAATTAGCAGGGAGACACTAGCGGCAATAATTAGTGTACCGCCGGGAATAGGGGTTACCATAGAAAATAGCCCGAAAATAAGCCCAAGGGTTGCCAGCACTGTTAATAGTAAGTTAATCATTTTTATTACCTTTTTTCATTGTTTCTATAATTTGTCCTTAGCTAATTTTTACCGTTCCGGTAGTTCCTTAATATAAAGATCACTTTTGTTATAGGGGATTTCAACTTTATGATGTTTAAACTGGGTATAAATGTTCATTAGCAGTTCATGACATAGCCTTCCTCTATCCTGCGCTTCTTCAATCCATACCAGTAATTCAATATTGATTGACGAGTCACCAAAATTTCTGACTCGAACTCTTGGATCTGGTTGTTGGCAAAGTTCAGGATGATCATTGGCGACAGTTTCCAAAATTTCTAGTACTTGATCAAGGTCACTGCCATAGGCAACGCCGACAGGCACTCTAATTCGACTTTTTTTGGTGTGCCCTCCGCTTTCATTGATGATTTTAGCGTTGGCTATCACTGCGTTGGGAATAGTAATTTCAATATCATCTCGGGTTAACAATCGGGTGCTTCGCATACCAACATGAGTGACTTTTCCACGTTCTCCAGATTCAAGATTAATATAGTCGCCGTATTTATAAGGAGAATCTACCAGAATAAAAAAACCCGAAAACAGGTTGGCTAATGTATCTTTAGCTGCAAAACCAACGGCAATACCAATGACTCCCGCTGATGCTAATAAACCGACCGGATTGATACCCCAGATAATCAGTAGAATATAAGTGATAATAAGAACTAATAATATTTTTCCAACCAGATCAAATAACGGTATGGTCCGTTCCTGAATCATTGGAAAACGATGAGAGTTTCGTCCCAGAACCTGACAGACCTGCTTAAACATGGGGAATAAGCAGAATAACCAGGTTAGTACCATAAAGGAAAGCAGGATACTTCGTATAGTCGCATTAACACTATCCGAAAAAGCGAGTAGCTTAAACGAAATAATAACCCCTGATAAAAATACCGTATAAAAAATTGGTTTCGCCAGATGATTGACAATCTGCTCGTTTAACTGAGAGTTAATACTTTTAGCAACCTGGTTTGCAAATTTAATTAACATGCTCTGAAGTATTTTTGCTAGCGCAAAGGCCACCAGCACTATTAACAATGATGTTATCAGGGAATGTTCCCTGAAAACTTCCAGATAAGGAACTAGGACTTCAGGAAGAATTTTTTCTAAGTCGAAAAAATCGTATTTTATGGCTTCAGTATTTTGCAAAATTTCACTCCGCCGGAGAGGTAATAACCAGTCTTTCTGCTAACAATCTTGGAATTATCAAAATTGGTAATCTGTTTGCTAGCAGAACAACCGCTCTATTATCACTCCGCTAACAAAAATGATAAATCAGTTTTAAATCAGGTTTGCATCAGAAATAATTTCAACTAATGCAGTCCCTTGATGTTTGAGCGCTGATTTAATTGACTCATCAAGAGACTTTGCATCTGTTACTCTTACCCCAAAACCTCCACAGAGCTTTGCAAATTCTGAAAAATCAGGATTATGTAAAGATGTTTGCCAGACATCCCATTCTGCCGCACGCTGCTCCTTGGTGATCTTACCCAGTTGGCTGTTGTTTAATAAAATGTGGGTAATATTCATTTTATATTTAACCGCCGTAGTAAAGTCAGCCAGGTATTGGCCGAAACCTCCATCGCCGCTAATTGATATAACCGGGCGTCCCTTCAGATCCTCCTGATCTTGAGTGGCGGCCCATGCTCCCATTGCCGCTGAGAATGAAAAACCGATTGAACCTAAATAGCCGGCACTAAGACTTTTCGGAGCACCAACAAAGAAGCGAATACTATACTGCCAA
>CBDUHU010000245.1:0-5908 GCA_965366725.1 uncultured Kangiellaceae bacterium | reverse complement strand
GCTAAAGCTACTGAAAATATGGTTGCTGAAGACTCTAAATCTTCATATCGAAGCAACAGTATTAGAATTGATCAAAGGGATGCTTACGCGAATACCGAGCTTGGTCCTGATTTAGCAAACCTGTTTGACCGCTATAAGAACGAATCTTCCGTATCCAGAGGGACAAGGAATATAGCCCCTAATTTATTTATTGGTAGCAACAAGCGAGGTTTTTTCAATTACAGTCGTAGTAATAATTTAATACTAGCCTATGCTTACACCGGTCCAATTGATTACTTCTCTGAAGTTTCTGAGGAATTATTAGAATATTGTGAGGCAAATAGCTTTGAGCTTAATATTCTTGCCGATGAGAAAATTGAAGCGATTGGTAATATTGAATTTTCGAGTACCCCTTTTGGTGCGATTCAGAGAGTTCAAAATATCGAAAAATTTACTCTTAAAGGCGGAAAAATGCGCCGGTTGCGCTATCTTGTGTCTAAGTTTGAACAAGTTGGTAAATGCGAAACTGTTGAATATCAATGTGGAAACTCTTCTGAAACCGATCAGTTAATTGCTGAAATGATCGAACGCTGGTGTGAGAGTCGTACTATGGTTAATCCTCTGGTGTATATCGCTCGAGATGAAATTATTGCAGGTAGTTTTGATCAACAACACCGAATTTTTCTAACTTATATCGACGGTATATTACAAAACGTTATTATCATTTCTGCAATGTCAACTGAGGTTAATGGTTACCTGATGGATTTAGAGTTCTATCCAGAGGATATGCCGTTAGGGGGGCTTGAGTATGCAATTGTTAATATCATTAGATTACTGGTTGATGAAGGTGTTCAACTATTAAGCTTAGGTGCAACATTAGGCCCTAAGTTAGAAAATTCTTCTAGTGCTGATTCTGAGGTTGACGAACTTCTTGATGTATTACGTGAACAGAAAATTTTTAATGATGAAGGTAATTTACAATTCAAAAATAAGTTCCGACCACAAAATAAGACAATATTCTTATGCCGTCGTATCGATAATAAAAATTATGACAGTATTACCGATATTATTATGATGATTGCTGATCCGGCAAAAATGCAAACCTCTGATAAGGAAAACTTTAATTATTCAAAAAGTAGCAATGAACTAGAACAATCTGTAGTTACTAAAAAAGGCAAAGTTGTTAATCAGGATATCACAGAAAGTAAGGAGCATGTTGACCTTAAAGATATCAATAATATGATAGCCATTGAAGGATTAGACAATTCTAAGTTGTTTGCTGAATTTGACTATAATCCACTCAAGATACCTGCTAAGCATATTACTTTTGATTTAAAAACTGACTCCTGGGCACAGTTGGATATGCCTGTTATTAGTAATCAAATGAGCGGCTTGCGAAGCCGAATTCCACAGTATTCAAGTTTAATTAAAACCTTGAAATTTATTTTTCCATTTAAATATCTAGTACCTGTTAAATCTGGAAGAATTGCAGAGCATTTTTTCTATAGTGCCTGGAAAAATAAAGGAGTTGTTTTACAGAACCTATTATTTCCAACAAGTTTGTTTCATCAGATAGACAAAGGGTTCATACCAAGAGAAATACCTCATGCAAAAGTATTTGATATTCATTCAGAAAGCTTTTGCAAGGCTGACCTTGATCTGGATATGTTAAAGAAAGAGTTGAAAGAGAATAGTGATTCCATTTCTTTAGTTTGTATTGAAGTTAACAATAATGCTTCCGGAGGCTACCCTGTTTCCATTAAACATTTAAAGGCAGTTAAAAAGATACTATCAGAGTATTCTATTCCGCTTGTGATAGATGGTACCCGGGTACTTGAGAATGTTTATTGGCTGAAGGAAAAAGAAGAGGGTTTAAAGAAAATTGATAGTTGGGAATTGACGAATCAAATATTTTCCGTTGCAGATGCCGCGATCATTAGTCTGGCTAAGGACTTTTGTATCAACAAAGGCGGCGTTATTGCAACAAATGATGAAGCCTTATATGAACGGCTACAAAAACTAGTTGACGAACAGGGAAGTGGACTGGATATTATTGATAAAAAAGAGATCGCGTTAGCTCTCGAAAACAAACACTATATTGAAGTATCGACTTTTAATCGATTTAATGGTGTTCGTAATATCCATCAACAGCTTGTAGCAAAAAAACTACCAGTTGTCTTACCTGCAGGCGGCCATTGCATCCTGATTGATGTGAAAAGTATTTCTGAATTTAGTCAATTTGAATGTCCACAGGCTTCCTTTATTGGCTGGTTATATTTGAACACCGGAATCAGAGCAGGTGCACATAGTGTGGGGATGCAAAAAAACAGCACAATAAATCATCTTGTTCGTTTGGCAATACCTGTAGGTCTAAGTATTTCTGAAATGAATGATATTGCTAATAGATTGGTTGGCGCATTTGATAAAATTGAAAATATTCCAGAGTTGCGCTTATCTCAAGAACAGACTGAATCTTTTGGAGATACCGAATCTGTCTATCGACTAAAGAAATATCATCAGGCTTCCGCAACCTTAGTTGAATATAAGAATGGTATCGAACATTCCTTTTTGGAATCTTCAATAGGTCAAAAGCAACAAACTGTTCAGGATGGAGCAGGTAACAACGAACCATCGATATCTAACTTTGATAAGCAAAGTTTGGCGGAAAAAAGACTTCGCAAGTCAATAACCACAGAGGATATTGCGGTTATCGGTATGGCTGGTCGTTATCCCAAAGCCGATAATCTTGATGCCTTATGGCGCAACCTTATTAGCGGAAAAGATTGCGTTGATGAAATCTCATCTGAGCGAATAGAGCAGCGCGCTTCTATTAACCGTGCAAAAAGCTATCGGGGTGGTTTTCTTGATAATGTTGATAAGTTCGACTCGCTGTTTTTTAATATTTCTCCACGTGAAGCGGAAATGTTAGATCCTCAGGAAAGATTATTTCTGGAGGCTGCATGGGAGGCGGTTGAAGATGCAGGTTATTATCCGGAGCTTCTCGCTCAGAATGAAGCGACGCAAAATGTTGGTGTTTTTGTTGGTGCAGTCTGGGCAATGTATCAAATTATTGGTGTTGAAGAAAAATTCAATGGAAATGATGTTAATCCGAATTCGTTCCTATGGAGTATTGCCAATAGGGTTTCTTACTGGATGAACCTTTCCGGTCCGAGTTTAACTTTGGATACCGCTTGTTCTTCTAGTCTTACCGCTATTTACCTGGCATGTGAATCGATCGCTAAAGAAGAATGTTCTTCTGCAATTGTTGGTGGTGTTAATCTCGATCTTCATCAGACCAAGTTTGATATCAACTCAGCAGGCGGGGCGCTATCAAAAGATGGTGTTTGTCGAAGTTTTGGTGTTAATGCTAACGGATATGTGGCTGGCGAAGGAGCCGGCGCTATTTTTATCAAGCCACTAGAAAGAGCAATTGAAGATGGTGATAACATTCAAGGGATTATAAAAAGTGTTGCGGTTAATCATGGCGGTAAAACGAGTGGTTACACTGTACCTAGTCCCAAAGCTCAGTCAGATTTAGTTATATCAGCGTTAGAAAAAGCTGATATAGACGCCAGAAGCATCGGATATATCGAAGCTCATGGAACAGGAACTGAGCTGGGAGATCCGATTGAAATAAGCGGATTGACTAGTGCTTTTGAAAAATATAATGTCACAAAACAAAGTTGTTCCATAGGTTCAATAAAAAGTAATATCGGGCACCTTGAAGCTGCGGCAGGCGTTGTTAGCGTTAATAAAGTTCTGTTGCAAATGAAGCATCGGAAGATTGCCCCCTCATTACATTCACAAAAGCTTAACGAGCATATCGATTTTGAGAACTCACCCTTTTATGTCCAACAGGAATTGGAAAACTGGCAAGAAAAAGACGTTGACGGACAAAGGTTCCCACTAAGAGCAGGAATTAGTTCATTTGGCGCGGGTGGTGCTAATGCACATATTATTCTTGAGCAATACAATTATCCAGAAGAGATGAATGTAACAAAGAACATCGAGACTGGACTTATTTTTCCTTTGTCAGCGCGGAAAGAAGATGAGCTTCAAAATACTGTTATTAGACTGAAAGAATTTTTGCAGCAATCTGAGATCATTCCCCGCTTAGTAGATATTGCATATACTTTACAGTTAGGGCGTAAGTCATTTGATCATCGTGTTGTGATTATTGCTAAATCTGAAGCTGAGTTGATAGAGCGTCTAACCTTATATGTTGATAAACATAGTTCCGAGTACGTTCTAACTGGTCACGTAAAGAATGCACAGGAAATAACCAAACACTTTGATCGAAAAGAAAAGAAAGAGTTTATCCAACTTTTATCTCAGCATCGCGAACCTCAGAAATTAGCGCAATTATGGATTGATGGTTTAATTTCAGATTGGCAGGGGTTAGCATCGGATATACAGTGTAGAAAGGTATCGTTACCCACCTATCCTTTTGCCGACAAGCGACATTGGGCATCAGGCACACAAGCTACTACAACTCGAGCTAACTCTAATTTGCTAGCTGGAATGCACCCGTTGGTAGATTCCAATGAATCAACTTTTGAGAAACAGATATTTAAAAAGACTTTTAATGATCAGGAGTTTTTTATCTATGACCATCTTGTTTCTGATATTCCAACTTTACCCGGAGTTGCATATCTCGATCAAGTTCGTAAAGCTGGTGAGGTTGCCGCTGGCATTAAAGTACAGAAAATAACCAATATCGTGTGGGTAAGTCCACTAACCGTTAAAGATTCAAAGCCGACAGAAGCATTTATTGAACTGACTCCAAGTGGAAGTAATGTCCAGTTCGAAGTCTATAGTCAGGGGGAAAATGACAGGAAGCAACTTTATTCACAAGGAAAATTAACTTACGCGACTTCGGACGAACTGGATGCAGAACCTGAATACATTGATATTGCATCAGTGAGAGAGCGTTGTAAGAAAGTGATTGATGGTCGAGATGCATATCCGCTATTTAAAACGCTCGGACTGGGTCTTGGACCAAGTTTTCAGGTTCTTCAGGAAGTATTTAAAAATGATAAAGAAATATTAGGTACGCTGGAAATACCGGGTGTAAGAAGTGAAGATTTTGATGATTTTATTCTTCATCCATCGCTAGTTGATGGCTCATTTCAAGCTGGAATGGGGGCACAACTTGGAGAGAAACAAGGAGAGATGTTTGTTCCATATTCCATAGGTGAAGTGGAAGTTCTTCATCCATTAACCAGAAAGTGTTACAGCTATATTACCGAGGCTGAAGAAAGTGGTAAAGCTAACTCGAAACTATCAAAAGCAAACGTCTATATTTTGGGTGACGATGGTAAAGTGTTGGTTAAAATCAGAGAGTCAATTGGTGTCCCGCTTACTGAGGTTCATGCTAAACCATCACAAACTGCAGATAGTGAAGAATTTACCAGACTATATTATTCCAATAACTGGCAAAAAATGCCATTGGCTGATCGTCAGAAACAGGCTTCAGAAAATCAGGCAATACTAATTTTTGATAGTGCTGACGAATTGGCTCATTCGTTCAAACAGAAGCTTGATTTATCAACGTCTAATGTTATTGCAATAAATCCTGGAGAAAATTATGTTAAGCACAAAGGTAACCACTTTACGATTAACCCTCAAAGTTATCAGGATTATCAACAGTTATTTGATGAATTAGAAAAACTTAATGTCGATTTTGATAAGATCTGCTATTCGTGGGCGGAAACTGAATTGTTTATCGATAACGATTTAGCTGAAAGCGCATTTGAATCGGGTATCTTTCCTTTCTTTTATCTTTGTCGAGCGTTAGCTGATAGAAAATTAACCAATAAAATTCAGCTTATATATTGTTTTGAGGGAGACAGTGACATTTGTCAACCGCATAATGAAGCGATTGACGGTTTTGCCAAAACACTATCGCAGGAAAGTCCCAAACTATTTT
>CBDUHU010000244.1:0-5931 GCA_965366725.1 uncultured Kangiellaceae bacterium | reverse complement strand
CTGCAAAGTATCGCAATCGGATAGTTGAGTCTGCAGAATCGCACATGATTGTCACTTGTGACCCTTATGAGAATTGCCTTTTGATTTTTACACTGGAGCACTGGGAAGCAACTGAAGCGGACTTACAGTCTCTTTCCAATTCCAGGCCGCTTCACAGACGTTTAAAACGAATAATGCTCGCACATGCAACCGAAGTGGATATGGATTCAAGTGGTCGATTATTGATTCCCGGTGTATTGCGTGAGCGTGCCAGCCTGACTAAAGCATCAATGCTGATTGGTCAGGGCAAGACTTTTCAATTATGGAATGAAGCTGAATGGAACAGGCTAACACAAGAAGATCTTGCCGTGTTATCAAGCGATGAGCTTGATTCCGACGAACTACCTGACCTCTATTACTAAATTATGCAAAAGATATCAGAACATATCACTGTCTTACTTGCTGAGGCTGTCGACGGGTTAAATATAAAACCTGATGGGATTTATATCGACGGTACTTTTGGGCGAGGAGGGCATAGTCGCCTTATTCTTGAAAGGCTTGGGCCAAATGGTCGGTTACTGGCGATCGATCGTGATCCCCAGGCGGCAAAGTCTGCAGAGGCATTTATCAGTGATCCTCGTTTCAAATTTTTTCATCAGAATTTCGCCACAATCAAGCCCTTATTAGAGCAGCATAATTTGCTAGGAATGGTAGACGGAATTTTGTTGGATTTAGGCGTGTCTTCGCCGCAGCTGGATCAAGCGGAGAGAGGGTTTAGCTTTTCCAGGCAAGGACCACTAGATATGAGAATGGATACGACTAAAGGAATGTCAGCGGCTGATTGGTTGGCTGTAGCAAAAGTTGATGAAATTCGGCGAGTATTGAAGGATTACGGAGAGGAAAAATTTGCCACCAGAATTGCGCGAGCAATTGTTGCACAACGAGAAATTGCTCCAATTGAAACCACACTGGAGTTAGCTAAATTAATTGATGAAGCCAGCCCGGTTAAAGACAAATTCAAGCATCCTGCAACTCGCAGTTTTCAGGCAATCAGAATTTATATTAATGATGAATTGGGTGAACTTGAAAGAACATTAGAAGTGACCCCTGAAATATTAGCTAAAAGTGGTCGCTTGTCGGTGATTAGTTTTCACTCTCTGGAAGACAGAATCAGCAAAAGATTTATAAAAAGGAAGTCTAAAGGAGATTCATTTCCCAAAGGTTTACCCGTTATGGACAGCGAATTGAACAAAGAATTTAAAAGTATCGGTAAAGCGATTAAAGCGAGCAAGCACGAAATTACAATGAATCCGCGTTCACGTAGCGCGGTGCTAAGAGTTGCTGAAAAATTATAATAGTGAGAGTGATCTGAGTGAATTAGCAAACAACAGTTAATAAAATAAAGAAAAAATAATGACAAACAAAAAAACAAAAAAGAAGTCGACTAAACCGCCATCGCTGATTAAGGCATTACTAGTTGACATTTTTGTTAGTTACTGGATGGTAACCGCTTTAGGCTGCGTGTTTGTTTGTTCTTCAATGATGCTTGCTTATGCGGGTCATGATAATCGTCGGTTGACTACGGAATGGCAGAAATTGCGTCAATCACACCAGGACGTTCAGGCTGAATGGAAGTCATTACGTTTAGAACAAAGTGCACTAAGAGAGTCTGACAGGATTTCAGATCTCGCCAGAAAGCAACTGAATATGCTTGATGTTAATAGCAAAAACGAAAAGGTGATTTCGTTATGAGTCAAGCGAGAAAGCCTAATAGTATTCCTCAAGGTAGTGGACGCTACTATGTATTAATGTCTTTCCTATCATTGGCATTTATCGGTCTGTTGGCGAGAGTTGGATACCTTCAGGTTGATGAAGCAGAGATTCTTACTGGAAAAGCTGACTCCAGAAGTGTCAGAATGAAAGATATCGTGACCCATCGGGGGAGTATCGCTGATAGAAACGGAGTTGAACTGGCTGTTAGCATTCCGGTGAAATCAGTCTGGATGGATATTACTGAAGTGATGAAAGAGTCACCGACACTTGCTGAAGATGACTGGAACAGGCTCGCTGTAATTGCGCAAAAACCAACTCAGAAATTTAAGCAGTGGATTGTCGAAAGAAAAGGGCGCCGTTTTGTCTGGGTCGCTCGCCATCTTGACCCTAAACGAGCAAGCATTGTTAAAACACTATCGTTGCCTGGTGTCTATCTAAGAGATGAGTTTCATCGCTATTATCCTTCCGCAGAAATTGCTGCTCATCTGGTTGGCTTTACTGATGTTGATGATCATGGACGAGAAGGGGTCGAAAAATCATTTGATGATTTTCTTAGTGGCGTGGACGGACAGGAAACAGTAAGACTGGATTTACACCGACGAGTCATTGAGCAACAGGCAGTGATTAAACCAGCAGAAAAGGGACAAGATTTACAGCTGAGTATTGATAGTAGAATCCAGGCGCTGGCATATAAAGCGCTCAAAACAGCTGTACTTAAACACCGGGCTAAATCAGGCTCATTAGTGATGATCGATGTTCAAACCGGCGAAGTGTTAGCCTTGCTGAGTCAGCCGTCATACAATCCAAATCGATTTGATTCAAGACATCCTCAATTTACACGAAATTCGGCATTTGTAGACAGTTTTGAACCTGGTTCAACCGCTAAACCTTTTACTGTTGCGAGTGCCCTTGAAGCAGGCATTGTTCAACCTTCGACCAAAATTAATACCAGCCCAGGGCGTATGAAGATCAATGGCCATTGGGTGGAAGATGGTAAAAATCACGGCTTGTTGGATGTGACTGGCGTGCTCAAAAAGTCAAGCAATGTTGGGGTGACCAAACTTGCTAATATGATGAGAGACAAAGATTTTCTACATGCATTTTATCAAGTTGGATTTGGGGTGGACACGGCAACTGGATTTCCCGGTGAAAGCGCGGGTCGGTTTGAAATAAGAAATAACTGGAGTGGTATAGAGAAGGCAACTCTTTCATTTGGTTATGGTTTTTCAGTGACACCGGTTCAATTAGCGCAAGCATATGCTGTACTTGGTGCACACGGAGTTAAACGGCCTCTGACGCTACTTAAACAGGAAGAACAGGCACTTGGTGAGCAGGTACTTTCACAAAAAGTTAGTCAGCAGGTGGTTGCCATGATGGAAACTGTTGTTGGCGAAGGCGGGACTGGTCAAAAAGCGAAAGTTGAAGGCTACCGTATTGCCGGAAAAACGGGAACCGCGCGTAAAGCAAAGAATGGTGGTTACGGTGATGAGTACGCGGTATTTTTTGCTGGTATTGCGCCGGTTAGCGAGCCAAAGATAGCAATGGTGGTATTTGTAGACGAACCAAAGAGTGAAGATTATTACGGAGGGCAAGTTGCGGCGCCGGTATTTTCTAAAGTTGCTGCGGAAACTCTTCGTTTGCTCAATGTGAAACCCGATCAGCCATATCAGATTGTTGAATCTATTGGTCAAAAGGGGAATGCTAATGGGTAGACCCTTATTAAAACAGGTATTGGAGAGTATCGATGTACCTTCTTTATCAGCTGGTCAGCTGGGGATCCCTGTTGGACCTTTAGTTCTTGATAGTCGTAATGTTCAATCCGGTGATACTTTTGTCGCGGTTGCCGGTTATGAAACTGATGGCAGAAAATTTATTCAGAATGCAATTGACGCTGGTGCAGAGTTGATTATCGCAGATCTGATCGAGGCTTGTGAGTTTCAGACTAAGTTCCGTGATAATGAAAAAGTGATCTGGGTGAATGAGTTACGGGAAAAGGTGAGTCTTTTAGCATCCAACTATTATGGTGCGCCATCGCACCTGTTAAAAGCGATTGGGGTAACTGGTACCAACGGAAAGACAAGTTGTAGTTATCTAATTGCCAAAACATTACAAAATTTACATTTTGAATGCTATTTGTTAGGAACCCTGGGGGTTGGTCAAAGTAGCCATCTGGTTGCCTCAGAAAATACCACTGTAGATGCGATAACGATGCAGAAAATTCTTGCAGAAGCCGTTGATGTTGGCGCCCAGTTTGCAGCAATGGAAATTTCATCACATGGGATTGATCAGGATCGTGCTGCAGCGGTAAAACTCTGTACTGCTGTATTTACTAATTTGACAAGGGATCACCTTGATTATCACAAGACAATGGAAAATTACGGTGAAGCAAAACGAAAACTATTTCTATCACCGGAACTAAAAAATGCTGTGCTCAATATGGACGATCGTTTTGGACGCAAACTGGCAAAAGATGAAGAAATTTCGGCGACAAAATGGCTTGTGACTACTAAGTTGCCAACATCCGGCTCTAACCTGAATCGCTGGATTTGGGCTGAGGATGTAATGTATTCGTTGGCCGGTATGCACGCTAAGGTTTATACCCCATGGGGCAGCGGTCGTTTAGATTCTCCGCTAATAGGTCAATTTAACCTATCTAACTTATTGTTAGTGATTGCGGTGTTGGGGAGTATCTTAAAGGACGTAGCTCCTGTACTTCTCGCTTTAAAGAATGTTCATTCCGCGGCGGGAAGAATGCAAAAAATCGGTTTTGACAATACTCCTCTGGTGGTGGTTGATTACGCACATACTCCTGATGCACTGGAGCAATCTCTGTTAGCACTTAGAGAACACTGTGTCGGTATGATCTGGTGTGTTTTTGGTTGCGGCGGTGATCGGGATAAAGGTAAAAGGGCGCTAATGGCGAGAGTTGCCGAAAAACTTTCAAATCGCGTTATTGTTACCAGTGATAATCCTCGAACTGAACCTCCGCAAGCGATTTGTGATGATATCTTTGAAGGTTTTAGAAATTCCAGCAAAGCCACTTATATCGAAGATAGGGCGCAGGCAATCAGAGAAACTATCAGCCGAGCTTCAGTTGGTGATGCAATTCTGATTGCCGGAAAAGGGCATGAAGATTATCAAATTATTGGAAGTGAAAAAATACACTTGAGTGACATTGAGATTGCGACCGCTTCAATAGAGGAGATGTGCAATGATTAATACAGCTTTATCTCAATTAAAATCACACTTAAATGCACGACTGATTGGTGGCGATGCGCAAGTTAAACAAGTTTTTACTGATAGTCGAGAAAAATGTGATGGCGGATTATTTGTTGCTTTACACGGGCCACATTTTGACGCACATAATTTTTTAGCCAACGCCATTGATGAAGGTGCTTGCGCGTTGGTTGTCGAAAGAGAAAGTGCGATTCAAATCCCACAATTAGTTGTGCCAAATACTAAATTGGCGTTAGGCGATCTGGCTCGTTACAACCGCTCACAACTGGATGCAAGGTTTGTTGCGATCACAGGCAGTAGCGGCAAGACTACAGTCAAAGAAATGGTTGCATCGATCTTACAGCTAGTAGGCAATACTTTTGCAACCAAAGGTAATTTTAATAATGATATTGGTGCACCACTAACCATTCTTGAAATGAATCAAACACATCAATATGGCGTTATTGAGCTTGGTGCAAATCACCCTGGTGAAATTGCCTACACTGCGGATATTACCAGACCGGATGTTGCGGTAATTAATAATGTCGCTGCCGCTCACTTACAAGGATTTGGCGACCTCCAGGGGGTAGCACGAGCAAAAGGAGAAATTTATTCGGAACTTAAGGAAGACGGCATTGCCGTGATTAATAATGACGATGATTTTGCCAATTTCTGGAAAAAAAATATTAAACGGGAAATACTAACCTTTTCTCGCCACGGTGAAGCTGATCTGGTCGCAAACAATGTTCAGCTTGATATCAATCAATGTCCACAGTTTGAATTGGAATTTGATAATCAAAAGAGTTTTATATCATTACCCCTGGCGGGAATCCACAATGTTAATAATGCTTTATCAGCAAGTGCCTGTTGTCTGGCATTAGGTATTTCATTCAAAGATATTGCCAGAGGGTTGTCGCAAACACCGGTAGTCACAGGTCGACTTATGACCGAATCACTGGCCAA
>CBDUHU010000243.1:0-5939 GCA_965366725.1 uncultured Kangiellaceae bacterium | reverse complement strand
GGTATCCTGGAAAACATCATTCCGTCATCAACCGGTGCTGCAAAAGCTGTTGGTCTGGTTCTTCCTGAGCTAGAAGGAAAATTGGACGGACTTGCGGTGAGAGTTCCAACGGCCAATGTTTCTCTGATTGATTTAAATATGATCACCAGTCGAGAAACCAGTGTTGAGGAAATCAATCAGCTAATCCAGACAGCTGCAAACGGAAAGATGATGGGGGTGTTAAGTTATATTCAGGAGCCTTTGGTATCTATTGATTTTAATCACCATCCAGCTTCATCCTGTTTTGATGCATCCCAGACCAGCGTTAATGGAAATCTGGTTAAAGTGATGGCCTGGTATGATAACGAATGGGGCTTTTCTAATCGAATGCTGGATACTTCAATCGCTCTGATGGCTGCCAGTCAAGTGCAAAGCAATGATCTTAAGCAAGCGATATAATCAGGGAAAATACTATGTCGTTGCACCCGGATACCGCTGACTGGAAAAAACTGAACACGCATTTTGAAGAGACCAGAAATATTCATATGCGTGATCAGTTCATAAATGATCCTGTTCGGTTTGAAAAATTTTCAATCCATTTTAATGATATTTTGTTTGATTATTCAAAAAATAGAGTTGACCAGAAGACCATCAGTTTATTAGTTGAATTAGCAAAAAATCTGGGAGTTCCACAACAAATTGAAAAAATGTTTTGTGGTGAAAAAATAAACCATACTGAAAATAGAGCCGTTTTGCATACTGCATTGCGCAATCGTTCAAAGAAGCCTCGCTATGTTGATGGGGTTAATATTGTTCCTGATATTGAGTATGAGTTATCGCGAGTTAAGAAACTTGCAAAGGCAGTTCGTACCCGAGAGTGGTTAGGTGCAACTAACCAGCCTATTACCGATGTTGTTAATATTGGAATTGGTGGTTCCCATCTTGGGCCACTTATGGTCACAGAAGCATTAAGGCCATACGCTTTACATGATCTTAATATTCACTTTGTAGCGAATATTGATGAGAACCATATTAATGATACGCTGGAAAATCTTAAGCCAGAAACGACTCTTTTTATCATTTCTTCAAAGAGCTTTACCACACAGGATACAATGGTTAATGCTGAAAGCGCTCGTCAATGGTTTTTACGCCGTTTACCGGAGACTAAGTTGTTATCAAAGCACTTTGTGGCTGTCACAGAAAATAATCAGGCAGCTAATGATTTTGGAATTGAAAATGATAACATATTTAAGATGTGGGATTGGGTAGGGGGGCGTTATTCGCTTTGGTCTGCGATTGGTTTGTCCATTGTTATCGCTATCGGTCCAGATAATTTTGACCAGTTACTCACTGGTGCATTTGATGTTGATGAACATTTTAGAAATACTGATTTTACTCAGAATATACCCGTTATAATGGCGCTATTGGGAATTTGGTATAATAATTTCTTCGGTGCGGAAACAACCGCAGTTCTACCTTATGCGCAACATATGCATCGTTTTCCGGCATACCTCCAACAAGCAGATATGGAAAGTAATGGCAAGTTTGTTGATTCTGAAGGGAAGCAGATTAATTATTCCACAGGACCTATTCTATTTGGAGAAATTGGAATTCCAAGCCAACATGCTTTTTATCAACTCTTGCATCAGGGAACAAAATTAGTACCGGTTGATATCCTGGCACCAATTTTTAATTATCAGGAAGCATCAAAACATCATGATGCATTAATGTCTAATGTATTTGCGCAAACTGAAGCGCTTATGAAAGGAAAGACCAGAGAGGAAGTGCTTGAAGACCTATCTGCAAAAGGATTATCTAAAACTGAAATTACAATGTTGCTTCCGCATAAGGTTTTTCCTGGCAATAGACCTAGCAATACGTTTCTTTTTAAAACCCTTAACCCGAAGACGCTTGGTTCATTGATTGCCTTATATGAACATAAGATCTTTGTTCAGGGAGTGATCTGGAATATTAATTCATTTGACCAATGGGGAGTTGAACTAGGAAAAAGTCTGGCGAGTCGGATTTTACAGGAAATTGACCATAATAGTCCGGTGACAGGTCATGATTGTTCGACTGATGGATTAATTAACTACTATAAATCTCATCAGTCTGAGTAATCTTCGAATTATGTTCTGGTGTCTTATCAATTTATAAAATGGCCTGACGTTTATAACATATCCAAAAGTTGTTGATTGGGTTCTGGTCTAGTTAAATGGTTTGCGTAGTTGGATAAGGTTTTGATAGTAACAATTAATATTAAATCGTAGACATTTCTTTTTTCAAAGCCGGCGTCAAAGAAACTCTGTAGCATTTCATCACTAATCCAGCCCCGGTTATCGACAATTGAAATAATAGTATCAACCAGAACTTTATCCTCTATCTCTTCAATTGGGGTATCGTTAATTATTGCGGAAAGTGTTTGCGGATTAGCCTTGGCCATTTTTCCAAAAGCCTGGTGAGCAACTTTGCAAAATTCGCATTGGTTATAGTGACTGACTGCCAGCAAAGCCACTTGTTGATGAGCCGCGGACAGACCGGTTTTTGATAGTAAATCCGTTAACATGCTATAAGCTTCTATGGTGTAGGGCGCTTCTGCCATATAAGCGAAAAGGTTGGGAACAAATCCATATTGTTTGTCGATAGATTCGAGTATTTCCTTTGCCTCGCCATTAGTGTTTTTTGTTGTATAAAAAGTGAAATCAGACATATCCCTCTCCAAATTATTTAATTACTATACACTAGCCTGAATTGTCGGTACGATAAATACTATTTAATACGCTTTTGTTGCTTTTTCGTACTCATATGTCTGCTTTTAGTGATTTTATTAATCTTTTGAAATTACGCGTTAACATTTATCATAACGCGAAAGTTTGTGGTAACTGGGTGCTATCTGAACACACTTTAGGCGCTACCTGTTTCCATATAGTGACTATGGGACGTTGTTTTTTAAAGGTTCCAGGCTATTTTGAAGGAGTGTTTAATACTGGCGATCTGGTTATATTTCCACGTGAGCTTGCCCATACCATGCACTCGATTGGTGAATCGAGAGAACGACAACAACACCTGGATTACTCCACTAGTCTTGAAGGTACCGGAATGCTCTGTGGTGAAGTCAGTGTGCTTCATCTTTATCGCAACCAGCTACTGGATGCACTTCCTGCGGTGATGATGATTCGGAATAATCAACAAGCTAGCTGGTTGTCTCATCTGGTTGAGTTAATCCTGGCGGAAAGTAGTGCCAGAGAGCAGGCAAATTCAGTGACCCTCAATAGACTATCAGAGTTGTTGTTTATTTATGCATTGCGCCACTATTTAAAAATTAATACTGCCGACTCCGGTATTCTGGCACTTTACGCAAGTGAAAAAATTGCCAAGGCAATTAAGGCTTTTCATTTGAAGCCAGAATTCAAGTGGGAGTTAAGTTCACTAGCGCTTCAAGCGGGTATGTCGCGCACAGTGTTTGCAAAGACATTTAAACAATTGAGTGGCTGGACAGTCAACCGCTATGTTACCTGGTGGCGGATGCAAATTGCCTGGGAGAAACTTCAGGATGGTGACAAAGTCAGTTCGGTTGCAGCTTTGGTGGGTTATCAATCTGAGGCTGCTTTTTCCAGAGCTTTTAGTAAGCATTTTGCCACATCAGCGGGCCAGGTCAGGCGAGGTAGTTTAAAATGACTCGATTAGGTAAAGGCGACATTAATTTGTTAATTTATTCCAGCCAGTATGTCCGTGATTTAGCCTGGATGCTTTGTGGTGCGGCTAATTTGATGCAGCTGAAAAATGACTATCAAAAGATAATGGCGGATGATGACTGGCTGCTCAAACTGGATAAAAATCCGCAACCATTAATCGACTATTTAAATAGCAGAAACTTGCGAATGCTTGGTACTTACTTTGAAAGTTTATGGGTTTATTTTCTGGAAAACTATCCACAAAGACAGCTGATAGCAAAAAATATTCAAGTCTTTGCTAACGATTCTGCCGGCATACGCCAAACACTTGGAGAGTTCGATTTTATTTATACTGATACGACTAGTGGCGAGTGTTATCACCTGGAAGTCGCAATTAAATATTATCTGGGAGTTGTCGACGAGGCCGCCGAGCTTAGCACTCGCTCTAACCAGTATTCGCCAATAGAATCATGGATTGGGCCTGGTATCAATGACCGATTGGATAAGAAATTTTACAAGCTTGTTAATCAACAGTCCAAACTCTCTGAATCGGTTGCTGGAAAGAAAGAACTGGCGCGTCTGGGTGTAAGCAGTGTTAGCTCTGAAATCTGTTTACTTGGTTATCTATTCTATCCTTACAGTAAAACTCAGGAAGCTACACTGATCAATGAACCTGAATCCGCCGCCAGTGGCCATCCCAGAGGATGTTGGGTGACATTATCTCAGCTAATGAGTAAGCTTGGAGAAGCAGAGTTATGGGCGATCCGTGATAAACCCCATTGGCTAAGCCCGGTCATTTTCGAACGGCGGGAATTATTTTATTCCGCTGAGTTATGCGATATTATTAAAGACCATTTTAATCATTCCAGGTTTCCAGTATTGATATCCAGCTTTTTCTCCCAGTATGGTGATAATTGCAGTGACTATCTTAGTGGAGAGTTGGTTTTCGTTGTTCCTGATGATTGGGAAACAACAGCAATAAGCCTCCAATGATCAGGAGAAACAATTGAGTGACATTTTAAATCATCTGGTTGAGACACGTAAGTTAGAGAGTCAAATTAATGCTCTTGGTTTACGTCAGCAACTTAATGAGCTACGTCATTGGCAGTGCGCTCGATTATTGCGTAGTTATCAGGCTCTTTATAAAAATAGTCAATACCAACCGGCTATGGACTTTTTTACCGAAGAGCTTTACGGACCAAATGATTTTTCACAAAGAGATAAAGATATTGAAAAAGTCTTGCCAATAATGGAGAGCGTACTTTCCAGCAGTACGATGGAGACTTTTAGTTTAGCTTTGCAGTTAAATCATTTGTCGTATCAACTTGATATCCAGTTGTTGGAGCACCTTGATAACACAACACATATTTCCAATCTGGAATATGCTCAGGCATACCAGAAATGTAATAATTTATCACAACGTCAGTTGCAGTTAGATTATATTGAGTTACTTGCCAATCAGCTTAATCGCTTTGCTCGACGGGCATCAGTGATATTAATGCTTAAGTTATCACGAAAACCGGCCAGACTTGCAGGTCTAAGTGAGTTACAGGCGTTGCTTGAAAAGGGGACCTCTGCCTTTAAGAAAATTGGTAATATTGATGGGTTTATTCAACCAGTTATTTGTGGAGAAAGAAAAATAATGCTTGCCTTATTTGACGGGAAAGTTGAGTTGCCATTGCAACCGGAAAAAGAATAAAATTGAATGTTCAGGTCTAATTTTAATGAAAAAAAACGCCATACAACAGATAATCGAAAAGTTAAATTTGGAGAGGCACCCGCTCGAAGGTGGTTTTTTCAGAAGAACCTATGAGTCTGAAATAGAAATATCAACCCGGCAGAAAGATCGAAAGTTACTAAGCTCTATTTATTATCTTCTTTGTATTGATGAGCCTTTTTCATACCTGCATAAAAATGAGTCTGATATTATTCACTATTTTCATCTTGGGGGCGCGATAGAGTACCTTACTATTTCTCCTGAAGGTTGTGTAGAGAAAAATATTTTGGGAAGCAATATTGAGGACGGTGAGCAACTTCAATTAGTCGTTAAAGCGGGTTATTGGAAAGCTTCTCGTTTAGTTAGCGGTGAATATGGTTTAATCAGTGAGGCCGTGTCTCCAGGATTTGATTATGCCGATAATCAATTAGCCACTATCGATTTAATGACATCGCTTTTTCCAGATTTAAGACATTATTGGATAAACTACATTGCTAATATCTAGCAATGAAGGATATTGGTTATCTGGAAGTGAGCAAATGTGAAAGGAAAATTATCACATGGATATT
>CBDUHU010000242.1:0-5980 GCA_965366725.1 uncultured Kangiellaceae bacterium | reverse complement strand
TCGTAGTTATGCACAAAAAAATCCAAAGCAGGAATACAAGCGAGAAGCTTTCGAATTATTTTCAGAAATGCTGGAAAACGTAAAATTTGACGTAATTTCTATCCTGTCAAAAGTACAGGTTAAAGATTCAGATGATGTTGATGCTGTGGAAGAACAACGTCGCCGAGAAGCCGCAACTCACGATGTACAGTATCAACATGAGCAGGGTTCAGCAATGCAAAGTGAAGAGCCAGCAAAAGAAGAAAACCATACTCCGTTTGTAAGAGAGGGTCAAAAGGTTGGGCGCAATGAGCCTTGCCCTTGTGGTTCAGGGAAAAAATATAAACAATGTCATGGTAAGCTCAAGTAAATATTGATATTTAGAATTCGGAGGAGAATTTTCTTCTCCGAATTCATTCTATTAGCACTTCGTCAAATCGAAATTCTTATGTCAGTTATCCAGGTTGTTGCCGCAATAATTATCAAGGATCAGCAAGTATTAATTGCCAGACGCCCACTCGATAAACACCAGGGTGGTTATTGGGAGTTTCCCGGTGGAAAAATTGATGGCAATGAGCTTCCAGAGCAGGCATTACAAAGAGAAATAAATGAAGAACTGGATATTAACATCACTGCCCCAAGTATTTTCACAAAAGTTGATTTTGATTATCCGGAAAAGCGGGTGCAATTGTATTTCTATAAAGTCAGTCAATTTAGCGGTGAACCAAAAGGTATGGAAGGTCAGCCAATAAAGTGGGTCGCTTTAAATGAACTGATGGAATACGAATTTCCGCAAGCTAACAGGCCGGTTGTTGAGCTATTGCTTGCCGAACTTTAGCCCAGCTAAGTTATTTTACTTGCGTCTGTTTCAACATTACTTTGGTAAAATCAGGAGTAAGCTCAAAGCAATAATCAGTCGCCCCTTGCCAGCTGATATCAGTAATTTTTCCAGTTGAGTCAAATTGTACAAGGCGACTGCATAAATCTTCGCCAGAACCTAAATCAAAGAGAGTGAAACCAATGCCAATACCACTGCTGCGGCTACTCCTTCCTGTACCTACGGTGATTGCCGTATTTCCAGATTGTTGGCTTTTGTTGATCCATTCGGCATAGTGTTTGCCATTGATTGTGCGTTGATTAGAAGGTAGACCCCAGTATTTAATCAGTTCATCAAAGCTAATTGCTTTCCATGCATTTAGTCGCTTATTAACATCATATAGCGGGACATTGGCACAACTACTTAACATAAATACAAGAAAGAATAGTGTTAGAACTTTGCTATAAGTTGTCATTGCCAGAATGCCTTCGTTCAATCAAGTTTTTTAGAATATCATTTATATTAATCTATCACTGTCTCTGTGTGTGTAGCTAGCGGACTCAATTTAGCAGGCCAACTCTCAACAATGAGTCTCTCGATTATTCTGTGTGGTTATAATTGACCAAGTTTAGCTGGGCTAATAGCCGCACATTTAGTAGAATAGCGCCCCTTAATGCTGGCAACAAGAATTTTATTTTACCATGATAGAAGTCACATCCATTCGCGAAAGAATTAAAGAACTGCAATCGCGTAAAAGTTCACTTAGGGGGTATCTTTGACTATGATACCAGAAAAGAGCGTCTAACAGAGGTAGAAAGGGAGTTAGAGCTTCCTGATGTCTGGAATGAACCCGAGCGCGCGCAAGCCCTTGGCAGGGAGCGTTCCAGTCTGGAAATAGTTGTTGATACCATAGATAAACTCGACTGCGGGCTTGATGATGCCGATGACCTACTGGAAATGGCTGTTGAAGAAGACGATCAGGATGCTGTTGACGAGTTAATTGCGGAGCTTGATGATTTAGATAAAGCGCTTGTCAGGCTAGAATTTCGCCGGATGTTCAGTGGTGAAATGGATAATGCGAATGCCTATATTGATATACAGGCTGGTTCAGGTGGTACAGAAGCTCAGGACTGGGCCGATATGTTGCTCAGGATGTATCTCAGGTGGTGTGAAAATCGCGGGTTTAAAGCTGATTTGATTGAGAAATCTGATGGCGATGTCGCTGGAATTAAGAGCGCGACTATTCAGGTTCAGGGTGAATACGCTTTTGGCTGGGTAAGGACCGAGACTGGAGTTCATCGTCTGGTGCGCAAATCTCCATTTGATTCAGGTAATCGACGCCACACTTCATTTGCCAGCGTATTTTGTTATCCGGAAGTAAAGGATGATATTGAGATTGATATTAATCCGGCAGATTTAAGGGTTGATACCTATCGAGCAAGTGGTGCCGGGGGGCAGCATGTTAATAAAACTGATTCAGCAGTCAGGCTAACTCATATTCCGACTAATACTGTGGTTCAGTGTCAGAATGATCGTTCTCAACATAAGAATAGAGATCAAGCGATGAAACTGCTCAAAGCGAAACTATATGAGCTTGAAATCCAGAAACAAAATGCTGAAAAGCAGAATATGGAAGACTCTAAATCTGATATTGGGTGGGGCAGCCAGATCCGCTCATATGTACTTGATCAGTCACGAATTAAAGATTTAAGAACCAATTTTGAATCGACCAATACCCAGGCAATACTGGATGGTGATTTAGATGGTTTTATTGAAGAAAGTTTAAAAGCGGGTCTCTAACAGAAACTAAGACGAATACAATTAACCTGAAGATATTAAATTATGAGCAATCAAGAAAATAATTCCGAAGCAGTCAATTCAGCAACACATGCCGAAGACAATAAGCTTATCGCTGAGCGTCGTACCAAGCTGGAGAGTATTCGAAAACAATGTTCTTCAAATGGACACCCTAATCATTTTAAACCGGCGGACTATGCAGCGGACTTGCAGCAAAATTATGCTGATAAAGATAAAGAAACGATTGCTGAATTAAATAAGGTTGTAAGTATTGCCGGTAGAATTATGGCGAAAAGAGGTCCATTTTTTGTTATTCAGGACATGACTGGCCGTATCCAGGCGTACGCCAGCAAAGACGCGCAAAAAGAAATGAAAGAGCGCTGGGGAAGTTTGGATATCGGTGACATCATCGGTGTTAAGGGACAACTTAAGCTATCAGGTAAGGGTGATCTGTTTGTCGGTATGGATGAGTACCACTTACTGACAAAGTCTCTACGACCGCTACCAGAAAAACACTCTGGATTAAAAGATCAGGAAATAAAGTATCGTCAAAGATATGTTGATTTAATCACTAATCAGGAAACTCGTGATAACTTTTTTATCAGAAGTAAAGTTGTCGAAGGGATCAGAAGGTTTCTGGTAGCAAGAAACTTTATGGAAGTTGAAACGCCTATGTTACAAGTTATTCCCGGAGGGGCTGTTGCCAGACCTTTCGTAACTCACCATAACGCAATGGATATTGATATGTATCTGCGAATTGCGCCTGAGCTATATTTGAAAAGGCTGGTTGTCGGTGGTTTTGACCGGGTATTTGAAATTAATCGAAATTTTCGAAATGAAGGTCTATCAACTCGACATAACCCTGAATTTACAATGTTGGAGTTTTATCAGGCGTATGCAGATTTTAATGATCTGATGAATTTGACAGAAGAGATGTTAAGAACCGTTGCACAAGACGTGCTGGGCACTACCACGGTGATTAACACGATAAAAGATAGCGATGGGCAGGTTAAGGAAGAAATCCAATATGACTTTGGTGCCAGGTTTGAACGATTATCTATGGTCGATGCGATTCTAAAATATAACCCTGACTTTGATAGAACTGTTTTCGCTGATCCTGAGAATAACTTTGAAGCGATAAGAGCTTACGCTAAGCAGGTTCATGTCAAAGAGCCAGAGGTAGAGGGAGTTTGGGGACCAGGAAAATATATCTGTGAAATATTTGAAGAAACAGCAGAAGACAAACTGATCCAGCCGACTTTTATTACTGAATATCCGTGGGAAGTTTCTCCACTAGCACGACGTAATGATGAAAATCCTTTTATAACAGATCGCTTTGAATTTTTTGTTGGTGGGCGAGAAATTGCTAATGGTTTTTCGGAATTAAATGATGCCGATGATCAAATGGCAAGGTTTAAAAAACAAGTTGAAGAAAAAGATGCTGGCGATGATGAAGCAATGCATTATGATGCCGATTATATCAATGCCCTTGAGTATGGTCTTCCACCAACGGCCGGTGAAGGGATTGGAATAGATCGACTAGTGATGCTATTTACTGATTCACCAACGATTAAAGATGTGATTTTGTTTCCGCACATGAAACCGCAAGGGTAAGATTGATTGCGGAAACAGTAACATTTACTCCAGCCTCTCCTCTTTTCCCCACAAAAGAAGGAGAGACCGGGTAAATTATCCCAGTATCTGCTAACGAGCGGCTCTGGAATTCATTGAAGAGTTACGGCTGCTGTCTTTGTACTGAGCTGTATCTCTCATGCCGTTAGTATGGCACCAACCTTTCTTATGACCCTTATTAACGCCACCAGAAAGTTGACCTGACCATTTTTCTGTCGTTCCATCTTCAGGATCATCAAGGAATAGATCTGTTGCCAGGTGACAGTAATCATATGCCCACCAGCGAGTATTAAATGAAGTGGTGTAATAGTCGACTTGATTGCGTGCCCAGCTAGGAATCGTAGAAAGCCAGTTTGCCGCACCGCTATAAGTTAAGTCTGTGTTTGTACCACAACCGGCACCAAATATATCACCAAGAACTGCCAGGTTTCCGGCTAAGGCAGTACCCTGATAGGGTGTTCCGACTGATTGAATGATTCGGCCACCGGTAGCATTATCCAGTCCGCTCCAATATTTAGTATAAATCTGTAACGCTGCAGCACCACCCTGGCTGTGAGCGACGATACCATAAGATGAGTAAGCTGAACCAAAATTCATAACTTGCTGGGCAAACTGATCATGGCTACGGTTCTGGTTGTAGTCTTGAAACTCAGCTGAATTGGAGAAGTCACTGGTTTTCCATACGCTTCCTGAACAATACCCATGTACCAATAGCAATTTACTACCAGATGCCTGAATACTGAATTTTTGCTGTGCCGGGGCTTTTCCCATTAACATATCATTGGTGATAGCATATTTTTCTTTTGTCAAAGCACCTTTGTTTGCAATGTTAGCGCTGGAAGTGATTGAAAGTGGAGTTATTGCGTTTAACTGAAGACTTTCTAACTCAGTTAGTGGAACATTATTATCAACTGTCTGTAATCTGAGAGATTTTAAACTAAAGGGAGCTTGAAGATTACTACGTGATAACCAGCGCGTATCGAAATTGAGTTCAAGCATCGTTTTTTGCTCAGCACTGTTAACCTGGACAATACCACCAGCCCAAGCGGCGGCTTCTAATTCTCCATCAGGATTTGTTCCCCAAACTTCAGCGG
Organism: uncultured Kangiellaceae bacterium; assembly: GCA_965366725.1. Lineage (GTDB taxonomy): Bacteria > Pseudomonadota > Gammaproteobacteria > Enterobacterales > Kangiellaceae > Aliikangiella. Next base: position 661 of record CBDUHU010000242.1, on the reverse strand, counting down.
CCATAAAAACTGATTCACTTTCGCCCAGTTGGTTCACCGGAACTGATAGACGTGCTGTATTTTCGTCAACCTGAATAAGTTTGGCAGCCTCTTCAGTAAACTCGAAGGATAATGGAGCTACCGGATAAAGATCTGTTGCGGTCCGGGAAAATTTAAGTCCATCAGGTCTGATACCTTCAATCTGAACCTGGCTCGTATAAGTTCCCACTTCGTCACTTGGGATTGTTCCAGTATAAAGTCCGTCGCCAGCTAGCTTGTCACCCTTAAGTCCATCATCTCTCAAGAATACCGTTGTTCGTTTATCTGATGGTGAAGTGATGGTGGCGTACGCTCTTTGGATGTAGCCAGTAAGCGGCTTCTTTTTTAGCATTAATTGGCGATTACCGAGCTCTTCGCCACTATTAACCAGTTGTGCAACAATATTGAGTTCACTGTCTTGTACTGTAAAGTTATTATCAACGTAGGAATATAATTTAAATTCAGGATCGCCTTTAAACAATAGATAAGCATCGGGCTTTTGATTCTTTCCGGCTGATTCCTCAGTTGTTATCTGCTGTTCAAGTTGGTGACCTTCTTTACGGGTCAGTTTTACTTTCCAGTTGCCGACAACTGGTGTCTGCATTACAAATTGTTTGCCTTTGAAGTACTGTTGGCCAATCTG
>CBDUHU010000241.1:0-5985 GCA_965366725.1 uncultured Kangiellaceae bacterium | reverse complement strand
AAAATCACGTAAAGATCATTGAATAATTAACCAATATAATACGCATACATTGTGACAATTGTCGAGTTAAAGGTATAACTATGAAGCCTGCTTTCGCCTCTGACGAAGGAAATAGATTTTCTTCTGCTATTAGCCATAAGCTAAACATATTCGCAACCAGTGGCTTTATCATAGCCATACTGGCGGCATTAGCTTCCTCTTCAAAAGCAATACTGGTAAAACTGCTATATGCAGAAATAGTGATTAGTCCGATTAATTTACTGATGTTAAGGCTGGCAATTTCACTACCTTTTTTTATCTATCTGCTACGCTTTTACCCGCGAACCTCATTCCAGAAACAAACCGGTAAAAACCAGTTTAAATCGATGGTTCTGGTTATATGGCTCGGTTTCTGCGGTTATTATCTGGCAAGCCTGACGGACTTTATTGGTCTTCAAACTATTTCAGCCAACCTTGAAAGACTGGTGCTTTTTACCTACCCGGCAATTGTTCTGGTTATTGAAGCGATCATTCTCAAGCGAATTCCCACCCGTTACTCATGGATGGGTATCGCTATCAGTTATTTAGGTGTATTAATCGCTTTCGGTTACGACGTTAGTCAACTCACCGATTCTTCCGATATTGTCAGTGGTGTCTGCTGGGTCTTTTTAAGTGGCTTTTCCTTCGCCCTTTACTATCTGGGAAGTGGCGCAGCGGTTAAAGCATTTGGTGCTCGTTGTTTCGTCGGGCTTGCCGGGATCTCAGCTACTTTTTTTACTTTTATTCATTACATGCAGAGTGAACAAACGCTGTTATTAAGTGACTTAAGTTTAACCAGCTGGATAAACATCAGTTTACTAGCGTTAGTTTGCACCATACTTCCCAGCTTGCTTCTAGCTGTTGCAATTCAACGAATCGGTGCAAGTGCAACGGCAAGAATAGGTATGGTAGGTCCAATGATTACGATGCTACTTGGATGGTGGATACTGGGAGAAGTATTTTCTATTTATCAATTAATCGGCTTAGTTCTGGTTGTTGTTGGCATCAGTCAGGTGAATCGCCGCAACTAATAAATTTGGTACTGAAATTGTTACCATTGGATTTCAAATCAACCCATTGATAAACTTCTCAAACTCAATAACCGCTAGTGGTTTACTATAGTAATATCCTTGAATTTCATCGCAATCAATCGACTTAAGAAAGTCTAACTGTGCTTTTGTTTCTACACCCTCAGCGATGACATTGATGTGCAGACTATGCCCTAGAGTTGTGGTCGCTTTTACAATTGCCGCATCATCCGGATCGGTCGCAATATCATTAACAAAACTACGATCAATTTTGAGCTTATCAATTGGAAAGCGCTTGAGATATGCCATCGAAGAATAACCCGTACCAAAATCATCAACCGCTAACTGAACCCCCATTTGATGTAGCTGTTGTAAAACTCTGATATTTTCCTCAACATTTTCCATAATCGTACTTTCTGTTAACTCAAGCTCCAGGTTTGATGAATTAATTCCGGTACTTTGCATCACTTCAGCAACCTGTGTGACCAGATCCTGACTAAAAAACTGTCGACTAGAAATATTGATCGCCATTCGAAGTTCTATCAGCCCCTGATTTTTCCAGCGAACCTGTTGCAGACAAGCCTCGCGCAATACCCCTTGACCAAGCTCCCTGATTATCCCGCTCTCTTCCGCAATATAAATAAAGTCAGCTGGAGATAATAACCCTCTTGTCGGGTGCTGCCATCTGATTAGCGCTTCACAACCTATCACTTTCTCGTCACCAACATTCACTTGTGGTTGATAGTGCAGAATAAACTCATCGTTTTCCAACGCTTTGCGCATATCATTTTCGAGCAATAATTGATCCTGTGCTTTAACTCCCATTTCAGAAGTAAAAAACTCAATCATATTTCTGCCATTTCTTTTGGCAATATGCATTGCTGCATCAGCATTCATTAATAAAGTATCAGCATCTTTGCCATCCAGAGGATAACTTGAAATCCCGATACTAGCGGTTACGACCACTTCATTATCCTGCAGAAAAATAGGCTGTGATATATTATCCAATATTTTACGTGCAACCAGAGAAGCATCCTGACAACTATGAATATCCATCACCAGGATAACGAATTCATCCCCTCCCAGATTTGCAACCGAATCTTCTTGTCTGACTGTACTTCTGATACGTTCAGCAACTTCCTTTAGCAGGCAATCACCAATGGGATGGCCTGTGGCATCATTAATTAATTTAAAGTTATCAAGATCAAGGTATAACAATGCCATCTGGCTGCCTTGACGTTCAGCATGGGCTATTGCCTGTTCCAGCTGAGTACGAAATGAAATTCGATTTTGAAGGCCACTAACAGGATCAAAATGGGCTAATTGATAGATCTTTTCGTCAGTTAACTTCTTTTCTGAAAGATCAGTAAAAATACCTATATATTGAAAAATATCACCCTGTTTATTGACCACCGCAATAACCGTCAATTGAGCGGGAAAAATTTCTCCGTTTTTACGTTTATCCCAAACTTCACCCTGCCAGCATTTTTCCTTGTTTAAGCTTTGCCAGAATGCCTGATAATAACGACTATTATGATAGCCAGATTTAAGTATTTTAGGATTTTTACCAATGACTTCGCTGGAAGTGTAACCTGTGGTTCGGCTAAATGCAGGGTTGACTCGTAAAATTAGAGCATCTTTATCGGTGATCATAATCGATTCAAGGGTTTCATTAAAAACACTTTCCGCCAGCTTTATTTCATCGGCGGCTATTTCCAGATCACTTGATTGGCGTTCAATTAAATGATTGAGCTTGATTTGATTTTCTGCCAGTTTAAGATTGGCACTTTTGCTTTCATCCATACTGGCAACCACAGTCAAACTCGCTAGTGTCAAAACTCCCATAAAACACTGGAGCAATAATAATGATTCATTTTGAGAGTTTCTAACAAATGGCCCCAATCCGTTTAAAGTCGCATAAATTGCTAATCCAGAAATTAATACAATAAATAAAGTCGCACCATATTGACTAAACCGATAACCGAGCCAGATCGCAATTGGAAAAAAAACAAAAGCCATAGGGTAATGTTCACGCCCCGCAGAAAACCAATGACTAAAGATAAAAATGACACAACCGAGTGTTATTATAAATCCGACGAAATCCACTAGCTTCAGTGAGGGTAATTTGAACTGATGATACTCAGCCCAAATGATTAAAAATGGAGTCACCACAATCGCTCCAACCAAATCACCTAACCACCAGGTAGTCCATAACAATAGGAGATTTTCGTATTTGATAAAATCTCCAAAAAATAAGCTGGAGACACCAACTGTCGCACTTACCGTGGTTGCAACGCATACAATCAGTCCGAACTTGGCAACCGAAACAACGGAGTAAAATGGGAATCTGGAAGCAAGCTTAACTAATAACCAGTAGGCCACTAGTGCTTCAAAGCTATTACCGGTCGCAATAAGACTGGCAGTTGAAAAAGGTAACCCGGTCATAAAGTTGGCAAGAAAAGCACCTAACCAGATCCCTGGCCAACAGCTGCCGCCCAGGTACAGTAATGCAGCAATTGCGATACCCGTTGGAGGCCATACCGGAGAAGTGTTTGCCTGTTCAAAAGCGAGACTCAAACCTATTTTTGCTGCGAGCACATAAAAACAAGCCAGAAAAAACCAGGTCACTAATTGTCTGGCGGTAATTGTCATATACCCTCTAAGTGTTAAGGATTATTGAGCAGTGCTCTAACTAGCTTAGCAGTGATCAGGGGATTATCCAACGTAGATTGATTCTCTTCAGGGTTAAACCAGCGGGCTATTGATTTAGCATTCAGCGGACACAACAATCTCGCGAAGAGATACCTCTGTTCGAATTTAAGTTTTTTTGACTAAGGTCAGGTTGTAATAAACAACTAAATCTTGTTCACAAAGGTGGTTAGGAGGATTGGTTGCCCTGTATAATTCAAGTCGATAATCATTACTCAACTTAAGGAAAAACAATGGATAAACTCGACCAGGCGCCATCGATTAATGTTTTTGATGAACCGCTCATCCCTTGTAGTATGGACCCTCTCACTGGATTTTTTAGGGACGGGTGTTGTAACACCAATGATCAGGATATAGGTTCACATACTGTTTGCGTTGAAGTTGACCAGAAATTTCTGGAATTTTCTCGATTTAGAGGCAATGATCTATCAACACCAGTAACAGAAGCTGGTTTTGCCGGTTTAAAACCCGGCGATCGTTGGTGCCTTTGCGCTGCAAGGTGGCTGGAGGCCTATGAGCACAAAATGGCTCCCAGGGTATTATTACAACGAACCCACAAAAAAGCACTGGAAATCGTTCCGATGAAACTTCTTTCAACCCATGCCATTGACCTTAATTGAACTGATAATTGGTCACCAAAATAAAGTATGCCACAACATATATCAGGCAGAGGAACTACACCCCTACCCTATACTCCATGGAGATATCATAGAGTTGTTTGCTTAATCGCTATTTTTAGCATTACTATCGGAGGCTTCTTTTTGTTGTAATCTGGCTTGCTGTAACCCACTGGCAATTAGCCCGGTGGGTACTGCAACAATCCCAAGACCGACCATTACGATAACCAATGCAAAAGCTCGTCCACCTGCGGTAATTGGAACAATATCACCATAACCGACAGTAGTCAGAGTAATCACTCCCCACCACAAACCATCAAATACTGATCTGAAAACTTCCGGCTGTGCTTCTTTTTCAAAGTGATAAATACCAACTGCGCTAATAAAAAGTAGAATAAAGGCAACCGCAGTAAATAGTATCATTTCATCTTTGCAATGATTTTTAGCAATCTTGAGTCTCTCAATGGCTTTACTATAACGAAACAATTTAAACAGTCGCATTAACCTGAATAATCTTAAGACCTGCAACGAACGAGTATCAACTCCGGTAATAAGAAAGAAATACAAAGGTGCAAAAGAAAGTAAATCGATGATCCCGAAAAAGCTGAAAACAAACTGAATTTTTCCCGCGGCAAAATATAGTCTTGCCGCATACTCAACGCTAAAAATAACTACAATCAGGATTTCAACATAGGTTAGTAGTTGAATAGTTTGCTGAGATAATTCGGGTAAGGTTGCAACTGAAAATGATACCATCGATAAAAAGATCAAGAAGTTAATCAGTAGCATAAAATAGCGTCCCTGTCGGGTCGCAGGGTTATTTAACAGATCATCAAAAAATTGTCGGTTCAATGTCTTTCACCTTTAGCAAATGCGATCACTAATAATATCTTAGCTATATTGCTCAAATTCACTTAGTTTTCTGTTTCCTTAATAACGCTATCAAGTTACCAGTCAGAATGGATAATGTAAATAGTGATATTTTTAACTTGCACATACCAAGCTCACTCGACTCCAGCAGATAGAGCATTTAACTGAGAGCTAAACAATGGGAGATTTTAGAGTTCCTATGGATTTTAGAAAGATAGATTTGTTCAATCACTTTTTCCGATCAAATAAACCGCCCCATCCCCAGAACTGGCAGCACGATCATCTGGATTCCTTAACTGGCAGGATTTAATTGATAAACATCCACAACCAATACAAGTATCAAGCTGGTCTCTTAACTGGGTTAAGCTATCAATACGCGCCTGTAGTTGTTTTCGCCAACCTCTGGACATTTGACGCCATTGTGCACTGGTAGGTGATTTATCGATTGGAAGCGATTTTAAAGCTTCTCCAATTTCTTTCAGCGTAATTCCCAACCGCTGAGCTAGCTTAATTACCGCAACTCGGCGCAGCACATTGCTATGATAACGCCTTTGATTTGAAGTATTTCTACGACTAAAAATAAGTTCTCTGGTTTCATAAAAATGTAAAGTCTGAACACTCACACCAGCACGCTTTGCAACCTGACCGACTGACAAATTGTAAGAGTTGTTCATTTTTAACTGGCGACTTTTAATTGAGGACATAAAACCTCCTTGACCTATAGTTAACTATAGGTTTTATAC
>CBDUHU010000240.1:0-5990 GCA_965366725.1 uncultured Kangiellaceae bacterium | reverse complement strand
TTTGTTTCTCTACAGCAGTTGATGAGTGGAATATCCAGGCAAATTGATGCGCCAGATTATCAGTTATATGAGAGCTTTCAATCTCAGTGGAAAAAGGAGGGGAATCACTCTTCAATTAGATTAAATAAACCAAAAGTATTTACCTTCTCCAGCGCTGTTTATGATACCAATAACCTGTTTCGAAGTATCTTTGGGTTCTTTGTCCAGGTGATTGATAGCGCCAGAGAGTCTTTTGCTGAATTTAGCGAGCAGAGTGATCATTATCCAGATACAGGACTACTCATTGCTTTTACTAAACTTCTGGATATTCCACAAACACAACTCAATTTGCTCACTGAAAAGCATCTCGAATTTTACTATAAAGATATACTTAAACAGACATCGGAACCAGCTTTAGCCGATGAAGCCTTCCTTTGTTTACAGCTCAACGCTAAGCTTAATTCTTATAAGCTTGAAGAGGGCACCCTATTTAATGCAGGTGTTGATAGTAATAAAGTGCCGATTCAATTTTCAAGCCTCGCAAGTCAGGAGATAAATCAAACCAGACTTAAACAAGTCATTACTTTGTTTTACCATGGTGACAGGAGTAAAAACTCTTCAGATATAGAGGGAGACAAACATCCTGTCGAGAAAACACGAAAAAATTTATCGGCTAGAAGATTACAGAATGGTGATAAAGGCAATTTTGAATTATCAAATACTTATGGACTCTTTCGAGAATCTATTAAAACACCAGATAAGGTAAAGTCTGGACAGAATGGAGTTATGCAAAGTTGGCCATTGTTTGGTGACAATCAAGGAGAGAAAATTAATCTGGGATTCTCCTTCAGTTCCCCTCTTTTGTATTTACAAGGTGGAAATAGGACGATAACAGTCAATATTAATCTATCTGCTGCTGATGGTAGTACAATAGACATTTCTGATTACCAGAAAAGCCAGGTCTATTTGAGCAGTAAAAAAATATGGAACAAAGCACCAGCGGTAATTACTCAGGGAGAAGATCCGCAAACTCTTTTAATTACTATCAGCTTATCGCCTTCATTTCCAGAAGTAGAGGCTTTTAATAAGACCAGCGAACATGATGTTAGTCAGTGGCCAATGCTTAAGCTGGAACTGGCTGATCAAGTTAATCTAAGAACTCCACCAACAATTGATGGAATAACCATTAATACTGTGGTTGAAAATTTTAATATATTTGAAGCGAATACAAGTAATGGGAAGTTATCTGTCGGTCGTCCTTTCTATCTTTTTGGCCCCGTTGCTGAGTCTGGTAATAGTTTATATCTGGGTAGCGCTGAAATTTTCGCCAAACCCATATCAGCATTTTCTTTACAGCTGTTTTGGGAGAATTTACCAGACGATTTTTCTAACTACTACCAACAATATAACGATTATATTAAGAAAAATAATCTACCAGTTGAGCAACCAACTGTCGATGGTAAAGTCTTTACCAATGACAGTTTTAAAGTATTCTTCTATTTGTTAAGAAATGCAGCCTGGGTAGATATTGACCAGGCAGATGATGATGTACTTGACCCCGGTCGAACTTTATTTAGTCAAAGCGGAACTAAATTAAACCCGGAACGAAACTTTGACTTTACAGATACTTTACCCCTTTATCAAATTCCTAGACCTGAACTGCTTAAAAAAGCGTTGAAGTTCTCTAATAAAAGCGATTCAGGGTTTATTAAAGTGCAACTCAAATATCCATTGTATGGGTTTGGTAATGCTCTTTATAGTAAAATTGTAGCTGATACGACACTTAAAAATGCCTTGGTAATCATCGAAGAAGCTTCTATTTTTAATAAAATAATCGGTATTATTTTAAAACTATTTATGCCTTTGATGAAAACTATCTTGTCAATAGGAAGCTTGTTAACCCGTGGGAAAATCAGTAAAAAAGATAAGTCTGATGATCCTATTCAAGCACTACCAAATTTACCTTTTGCACCAAAAGTAAAATCCCTGAGCTGTACTTATACCGCTAACTTTGTACTTGACTTAAATGCTGTAGACAATGACTATCCATTTGAACTTTATCACTTAGATACCTTTGCAAACTATAAAGTCTATGATAATAGTCAGGCGTTACTCGAAATTTCTGATATTGACGAGTTAGATAAAGATGGAGGGCAGGAAACATCTCGTTTAGCTGATCACAAAGGTGGTTCAGCAGCTATTGCAATTAGTCCTAAAAAAATAGGTGACTTTGTTAAGCAATCAAGTCAACCTGGCTCTGTTCAAAAGAAAGTTTTATCAAAACCTGTTAAATCAACCAATGCTACCGAAAATAAGCTATCCCTGTTCCCTGGTGTTAATGCAAAAGGAACCTTGTATCTGGGGCTTAGCAAATTGCTTTCGCCTGGTAACTTAACCATTTATTTTGAACTGTCAGCACCTGATAAACGACCAGTAAAAAAAACGGGGACAGTTAATTTTCTTGGTTTGACTAATGATGGGTGGCAACCAATCACCATATTGAAGGATTCAACCTTTGGCTTTTCATGCTCTGGAATAATTGAATTAGCGATTCCTGATTTAATGACTAGTAGTAGCCAAATTATGCCAGTAAAACAATACTGGATCGCTATTTCTACAGATTGTCATGTTAGTAGTATTGCCAATGTTATTTATCTTAATTGCCAGGCAATCAAAGCCAAAAGAGTGATTAATAATGAAATATTGACAGCTGAGCCGCTAGTTATAAAAAATAACACTATCACTAAAACCAGTAAGCCAATTGAAGCATTATCAGAAGTCTCACAGCCCTTTGCCTCATTCAATGGTGTGATGGCGGAAAATAAGCAAGATTTCTATCAACGGGTTAGCCAGAGAATTAACACTAAAAATCGAGCAAATACCTTGAGTGATTATGAAACACTCGCATTTATTGCAATGCCTGATTTGTATTTTGTTAAAGCCAAAAAAGATACTAATGCTATTGCCAAAGTTGATGTCGCTGTTGTTAAGCGATATTCAGATGTTCAACACCCTGATGCTTTCCTGCCCTTTGCTAATCTTTGCGAACTTGAGCATATAGCCCAATATTTGCAGACTAAGTGTTCAAAGCTCGTTAAGGTCGAAGTCAATAATATGAACTATCAACCGGTAAAAATAACGGCTTCGATCCTACTCTATGGAAAAGACTCAGATAATTTAATCCGCCAAAAGGTTAATCAGGCTATCAGACTTTATCTTTCACCCTGGATTGAAACAGAACAGCCACAAATTCAGATAAATACTGGCATCAGCGAAGCTCGATTAATTACTTTTCTGGAAGGGTTATCAATAATTAAAAGTGTCAGAAAGCTGACTTTTAGCTATATGCCTTCACTGACAGATGTCGATAATACAGTTGGAACTAAAGAAAAACTTGTTACCAATCAAACAACTGATTCCTCAATTAAATTATTAGTATCAGCAAAGGAGCATGACATTGAAGTTGTTTGCTGAGATATTAATAAAGCCGAGCGGATATTGGAGAGATTCTTTCCATGTTTTTGGTGCGCTATGATGGTTGAACAAGGTCAAATAACTAATGTTGAGTTGCCGGTAAGTCAGAATTTTTCGGCACTCAAAAATATCGGCCTGGATTATATTCAATCGTTATCATCCCAATACTGGAGTAATTTTAACGAAAGTGATCCGGGGATCACTTTTTTAGATCAGCTATGTTATGCATTGACAGAATTAGGCTACTGTAACGATTTTCCGATTCAGGATGTATTGACAAATGAAAATGGAGAAATTGATTTTTCTCAACAGTTCTTTTTTCCACAAGATATCCTGACAACTAATCCAATAACAAATGAAGATTATCACCGTCTGATTATCGACTCCAAGCTTCCAGTGAAGAATATCTATTTTCATCAGGGAACTAACCTTGGGAGTTATGGCGTTCTTCAGGTCTTTCTTTATCTGGATGAAAATTTATCCCGGAGTCAGCATCAAGAAATTCGTCAGGCGGTTGATATTCTGCTGAATAAACATCGAAATTTATGTCAGGTATTCTCAACACCTAAGGTACTTAAACCAAAAGAGATAGAAATTGAAGGTGATGTTTTTCTGCACGATAAGGTTTCTACTCAGCAAGTGATCAGTGAAATTAAGCTGGCCATTGAACAATATATCAGCCCTGAGTTTAAACAATATGGCTATCAGGAGCTAGCAGAAGAGGATTATTCTGAACAGGAAATATTTAGCGGGCCCCAATTGGACAATGGGTGGATACCTGACTGTGAATTGAATGTCGATAAACGAACCCAGATTAGAGCGGATGAAATTTCCGCTTTAATTACAAACGTTAAGGGCGTAAAAAAAGTAAGTTCGCTCACTATGCTAACTGCTCTTGAGAAAAGTACGGGTAGAAATACTCAAAAGGTTCACATTAGATTACACCAAATCGCTTCGCTAAAATTAAGTGTGGATAATTTTACCATTCATCAGTATGACCAGAAGAGTAAAATCAGTACTCATCCAACACTTCATTTTGACCTGAAGAAATTACAACAACAGCATCAATCTGCAAAAATTGGTGCCACTGTTGATATAGCGCCATCTTTACCTGAGGGACGTTTCCGAAATATTGGCGAGTATTATTCCGTACAGAATACATTTCCTTCTTTCTACGGTATAGGGTTTGATTCAATTCAGTCTGACACACCCAATTTCCGAGTCGCTCAATCCCGTCAGTTAAGAGGTTACCTGATGGTGTTTGATCAATTGTTAGCCAACCAGTTTTCCCAATTAGAACAGGTGTCTCAACTTTTTTCTTTTAGCGAAAAACAAACTGCTATTACTGCACCAGATAAGTCATATAGTAAAATACCTTATCAGTTATTCGCTCCAACTTATTTTTCTCAACCACTTTATGATGTACCCAATGTCAGGCCACTATTGCTTGGTAGTAGCGTTTATCAATTTGAGTTTTCCAAAACCAGCAAGCAGCAAGAAATAGATAATTCCTGGAAACGCTATCAGGAAGATCCGTTTAATCTCTATGCCAATGGACTAAGAAATCAGATGGAAAATGATTCTGAAAGGGATGATCGACGTAATAGAATGCTAAATCACCTACTGGCGCGACATGGAGAAAATGCTGAACAGATTGACCAACTGGTTACGTCAAGCCGCTGGTATGGCAGTTTACAAAAAACAAGAATTATTATTAAAAGTCTATATTTACAGAATTATCAACTTATTTCGTACAATCGAAGTAGAGCTTATAGTTTTCAGATGGCGGCCAAAATTGGTACCCCGGGACGCTATCGCATTGCACCATCTTCACTTAGTAAGGTTTCTCAGGTATTAGAACTGGATAATCAGGGTGATAGTGTTTCTGATAAGAAATTATCAGCGATTGTTAATGTAGGTTTTTCTTCAAAAAAAGATATTTTTGATGCATTAACCAATCTGACGACTACTAAGATTACTGACCAACAAAAAGATTTGATTAATAAGGATATAGAAGATTCAAATCAGCTTCAGAAGTATCAGGGAGCGACAGCCTTGAGTGATGGCCAGGTTAATATCAGGACTATTGAGAATGCTGAGAAAATTCATGAAAGGAATTTCGATAACTACTCAATGTTTGAAATGATTAGTAATTTATTGCTTGGATTGAAACAGACTTATGATTTTTTAATTGGTATTTTGATTACCCTTATTGAAAATAGTGAATTTGTTCAGTGGGTAACACAAAAGAAAAAACATAAACCATTTAAGTTTACTGACGAACATCTTCATCTAGTTGTTAAACGAGACGGAAACTGCAATAAGATTCTTCTGGGTAGAGAGCCTGTTTTGACAATTTGTCCTGGCGAGAATGGAATGATTGATACTGCTTTGTATCAGGCCCATATCGACCAGTTAGTATGGTTGTCCAGCCAGCGTATGGGGTTTATTTTTCAGGAAAATATACTTTTATTAAAATCAGCTTCAAATTATACCAAGCAAATTAAGGTCAATGCATCTGATTTTTTCTTTAAGAC
>CBDUHU010000239.1:0-6001 GCA_965366725.1 uncultured Kangiellaceae bacterium | reverse complement strand
CTTCAAAGTATGCTTCCGATAGAATTACTAACCGTATTTCGGTCATTGATAACCTTCTAACCAGGCAGATAAACCTGGTACTACATGATCCTGACTTTCAAAGATTGGAAGCAACATGGCGTGGGCTTAATTATCTGGTGATGAATACAGAAACCAGTAAACAGTTAAAGCTACGTGTACTTAACGTCTCTAAGAGTGACCTGCTCAAGGACTTGCAAAAAGCCGTTGAATTTGATCAAAGCGCATTATTCAAGAAAGTTTATGAAGAAGAATTTGGAACTTATGGTGGCGACCCCTTTAGCGTTATTTTAGGCGATTATGAATTTGGTCGACATCCAGCAGATATTGAATTGTTGGAAAAAATTTCAGGTGTTGCAGCAGCAGCGCATGCGCCTTTTATCTCTGCTGCCTATGCAAAACTATTCGATATGGAAAATTACTTTGACCTGTCTCAACCAAGAGACTTAAGTAAAATTTTTGAAAGTGCTGAACTAATTAAGTGGCGAAGTTTCCGTGAAAGTGATGATTCTCGCTATGTCACACTTACCTTACCGAAAGTTCTATTACGTTTACCTTACGGTCCAGAGACTGATGTAGTTGAAGGGTTTGATTTTCTTGAGGAAGTGGATGGAACAGATGCTTCCAGATATCTCTGGGGTAATCCAGCGTATATCCTGGGTCAGAGAGTCACTAATGCATTTGCACTACATGGTTGGTTAGCAGCTATTCGAGGTGTAGAAGGTGGAGGTCTGGTTGAAGGTCTACCTGCGCATACATTTAAAACCGAATCTGGTGATATTACCTTAACTTGTCCAACTCAGGTATCGATTAGTGACCGTCGAGAAAAAGAACTTAATGATCTCGGTTTTATGGCGATTCTTCACTGTAAAGGTAGTGATAAGGCTGCGTTTTTTGGTGGACAGACAACCAACCAGTCAAAGGTCTACAATACCGATGCCGCCAATGCTAATGCGCGAATATCCGCATTATTACCTTATGTATTGAACGCCTCGCGTTTTGCTCATTATATCAAAGTGATTATGCGCGATAAAATTGGTAGTTTCGCGACAAAAGATAACGTTTCAAGCTTTCTTAACAACTGGATTGGAAATTATGTACTAGTTGATGATTCTGCTTCTCAGGAAATGAAAGCCAGTTACCCTCTGAGAGACGCAAGAGTTGATGTCACCGATATTCCCGGAAGACCAGGAAGTTATCGTGCGACTGTATTTCTGCGGCCACATTTTCAGTTGGAAGAACTATCAACATCTATTCGTCTGGTAGCAGAATTACCTTAGACATCAGATGTTGTAATGAGAGTTAATTAACGAATGAGAGAGTAGATATGGATCTTATATTATTACAATTTGGTGACGATAGCTTCACCAAACCGCAAGGGGCTGATGGAAGCTTATTAGGCCCGTCAGGTGGCTCATTGATTGATGGTGCTGCAGAAACTGACTGGAGTGCATTATCAGCTAATGAAGGTGGCAAAGGGTTTGATGCTGGAAAATGTGTCGAACTAGTGTCAATTAATCAGGGTATTCAACAACAAGTTACAACTGATGTTAGTAACAGTGCTCGAACTTCTGGCAGGCCAGTTATATCAGATTTTACCTGTGTGAAATATGTTGATGTGTCATCACCTAAAATGTATGACTATTGTTTGCGCGCGAAACCGCTGGATAGTGACCCTACAAAACCATCAATTATTTACGTACTGAGAAATTCAGGCGATCAACTTAATATTATTATGCGTTTTGAACTACGTCTGGCAATTATCAGCGAGATTCAATTTCAATCGCACCCTAATGATATGCCAACTGAACAATTCAAATTAAATTTCACTGAAGTCACCTGGCATCATCAGTTACAAGGACCTGGAATGCAAAATAAAGGAACTATGGCTGCTGGTTGGAGTATCGCTAAGAATCGACCTATTGGCGCTTTATCGAGTTAATGGTTGGTGTAGTTTCATTATTCGGGTAACAGTCTTTTCTATCGCTATCTGCTACCCGAATAATGACAGCCAGTCTAACTATCGATAAGTTACATTTAAAATGGTTGAAAAGTTGTTAAAGATATGAGCAAAACGCTTTTCGAAAAACTTGCTTTTGCAGGTAAAAAAATATCGCTACAACAATCGGTGATTAATAATATTCGATATATACTGCGCGCCCGCCAGTTTCTAGATGGTGAGCAGAGTGTGATTGATAATCCGCCTGGAGAGATAGTTGATCTTTATTCAGGTAGTAGTATGGATGCGGAAAATTATTCTCATCGATTAAAAAACATGATCTTAAAATTCGAACCAAGAATTGAAGATGTTGAAGTCACTGCGATAAAGTTTCAGGATTTGGAAGCGAGTTGCAGGTTAAAAATTGTTCTTGCTGATATTAGTCTGGAGCATGATTTTAATTTTTAGTTATTGGAAAAATGAGTTTAGATTGTGAACTCCAGATAATAAACAGAGAGCCTAAACGTGGATAATTTCGAATATTTTCAAGATGAACTTAAATATTTAAGAAGTTCTGTCGATGATTTTGGTCGAGCTTATCCAGCGGTTGCTTCTGAATTAAAATTGAGTGCCGGTCGTTCGGCAGATCCACATGTTGAACAATTATTGCAGTCTTTTGCTTTTCTTACCGGAAAGCTAAGAATGGATATGGAGCAGCAAAGAGATCAGTTATCTAACCAAATGTTGCATGGTTTATATCCTAACTTAATGCGTTCATCGCCTTGTATGACAGTGTTACAGGCAAATGTAGAAACGGATGGTGCAAACTTTGTAACCGGATCAGTTTTGGAAAAAGGGCGTCAATTATTCGCTATGGCATCAAGAACAGGTAGCGAGGCAAAAACCGAATGTCGATTTCAATGCTGTTATGATACAGAGTTATGGCCATTTGAAATTGACTCGGTCAAAGTCCTTCCTAAAAACTATTACCCTTTTCTTGATCGAAGGAAGGATACCCAGGCTGTTATTGCGATATCAATTGACAACAAAGGTATGGATCCTGCCTATCAATATCCAATTGATAAATTAAGATTTTATCTGAATGATTCAATAAATAGAACAGAGCTTTATCAGTTGTTGAATGATAAGTTGGTGGGTATTGCAATCAAAATTAATGACAAGGTTGTAATGTTAAAGGACTCGGAGTTAGCCTGGCTGGGGTTTGCTGAAAATGAAAATGTTCTACCAGACGAAGGTAGCTCGCAACGCGCTTACAGATTGCTTCAGGAGTATTTTTCTTATGTTAATAAATTTTACTTTTGTGATTTAACTGAGTTAGATTTATCTGGTGCGCATGATCATTTTGAAATATTACTTTTACTTGATGAGCCTAGCAGGGCGATCGATGTTAACTTGCAATCCTTTTCGATCAATTGTTTTCCAGCTATTAATTTATATACAAAAACATTCAGACCAATACAACTGGATCAAAGTAAACATGAATATCGTGTTATCGCTGATCAGTCACAATACCTGGAAGCCGAAGTTCATAGCATTAGTGAGGTTCGTAGTATTTCCTACGATGGTGAGTCTCACCAGGTTCGTCCATGGATTGGTGGAACCGCAGGCAGTGGTAATGAACAATACTACATTACTCGTCTGGTACCCATGTTAAAATCTGCGCAGATTGGTTGCGATACTTTATTGTCATTTTATCAGCCGGATTTTAAACTTAGCCAACCAATTGATCAGACAATCGCAGCAAAAGGCTGGTGTAACAATCGACGCCTTCCCGAGTACTTACGAATAGGTGACAAATTACAACTGATTGGTGCTGGTGCAATGCTAAATGCATCGGTGGTAGAGCAACCCAGCCGTTTTAAAGGTGCCAGTCTGGATGGAGAAAATAGTGTTAAATTGTTATCACAATTAACCTTAAATCTTTATGCTCTGGGTGAAGGTGAAGATCGTTTGTCAGTTCTGAAACAACTACTTTACCTATACTGTGACGTTGATACACCATCACATGTAAAGCAGCTTGATGGTTTAATTGGGATGGAATCAAAAGCCATAGTTAAGCGCATGGGCAAAGATGCCTGGCGAGGACATTGTCGCGGTAGCCAGCTGACTTTATGCATTGACGAAACCTGTTTTAATGGTGCTAATCCTTTATTACTTGGAGAAGTATTGAGTCATTTTTTCGGACTATACACCAGTTTAAATCACTTTGTTCAATTACAACTTATTAGTCATCAACAAGAAGGAGTGTGGAAACAATGGCGACCACGCATTGGCGAACAGGTCATTCTGTAGAGGATTTATTTTCTCAAAATGACGTTAACTGGTCATTTTACCAGTTGCTACGAATTCTGATGCCTATGGGATTATCGGAAGACGAACTATTAGCTAATTTGCATCAAAGTATTCGTTTTCGTGCTTGCCAAAAAACAGATTTTCCACCTGCGGAAATAAGACAGTTAAAGCCCCTGAAAAATATTAATCAGAAAGGAATTGGTTCAAATAAGAGTTGGGAAATAAGTTGTGTGATTAACAATATTTCAGGACTTGGTGGACCTATCGCTGAGCCTTTTAATGAAATGTTGCGCCAGAATAGCCGTGATGGTGAAGGTGAAATGAGCGATTTTTTTGATATTTTTAATCAACGAATACAGATCTTACGATATTTGAGCAGAGTAACCACTGATAGTAGTTTATCCAATAGTAATGCACAGAGCAGTCGCCAAGGTAAGTTTATGTTAGCGCTGAGCGGAAATTATTATCAGCAACACCGTAAAATTTATAACCAGTCAGAGTCTACTCTATTAGGACTTGCGGGTGGTCTGGCAAATAGACGTCTTGGTTTACCGGTTGTTAGTAAACTGCTTAAAAAAGTGATGAATCTTGAGCTTATCAAAATGAATTCACTCCAGGGTAAATGGCTGGATATTGATAAAAGCGACCATATCAAACTTGGTCAGTCAAATCATCGATTAAGTCAGCAGGCTACATTGGGAACAAAAGTATGGGATCAGCATGCGGTAGTAGAGCTGGTGATTGGAGGATTTGATCATGTGAGGGCTCAAAAGTTAATTCCTGATGGCAAGGAACATCAACAATTAAAACAACTATTAGACTGGATAACAGATTGTCGTTGTGATTGTAGGGTTACCCTGGTTTTTGCTCAGCAACAGAACTACCAGCTTGAACTAAGCAAATCATCTTCAGCTAAAGTCAGATTAGGCTATACCAGCTGGTTACCAGAAAAACGAAAAACAAAAAGAAAAATCAGCTTTATGGTTAATACTGTTAATGCTGATGTCTTTCATTAGAGAAGGGAGACGGGAGTGATCATAAAAAGAGTTTTACTATTGGTACTAATTAGCGGGTTAATAACGGCTTGCTCAACATTGAAGTCATTAACTGATTTCACCATTTTTGACGCTAATGATATAAATTCAATCAGCGTTGAAGCTGATATCGATAGTAATCAGAATAACCCTGTTGGCTTAGATTTAGTTTTTATTTATGACGAAAAAGTGAATGCTATCCTGACCAAGTTAAATGGACCTGATTGGTTCAGGGGAAAAGATGGATTGATATTCCAATACAAAAGCAATATTGATGTCGTTAGTCTTGAAGTTGTTTCGCTTACTGCAAGATCAGCTGTTTTACTGCCGGAAAAATATAGTGATGCAAGCAAAGTTCTTTTGTTTGCAAATTATATCGATAAGAAAGGACAATACAGTGCAGAGTTGACAGCGTATCAAGATTTAATCATTTTACTTAAGCGCAATAAATATGTTCTCAATGAACTGGATGAGTGAATAATATGCAACAATTACGGCAACCAAAAGCAATTTGTTGGAGTGAGGGAATGTTGTTGTCACCGCAACATTTCCAGCAAAATAACATTTACTGGGAGGCGCAATTACAAGGGCTGAGAGCAAATCTATCACCCCATGGTTGGGGTATTGTTGAACTTAAAATTGATATCGGAAAACTTCTTCAGGGTGAAGTTTTTATTAATCGCTTACAGGCCATTAT
>CBDUHU010000238.1:0-6006 GCA_965366725.1 uncultured Kangiellaceae bacterium | reverse complement strand
TTATTTATTAAGTTGAGTTTAATAATTCGATTAATTGATTCTCCTTTTTCCAAAAATAGAATATTATCGTCATCATAAATATCCCATTCATCGGCGTTAGTAACCTCACCTATTTCAACGATTCTTTCACTAGTGTTATTTTGTGGTGTGTATTTATATAAATAAGGATCTTTTTCTTTAACATAGTATAAACAATCACTTTCAATGCACGGCCTTGCACTAGTACCTTCAAAGAGTATGTTCTTTGTACCAGGCGAACTTAGCTTCCTAGTCTCGATTGTCCACTCCCCATTATATTGAATGGAGTACATAAACCGGTCATTATCAATATCAAATACAGGGTTATTATGAACTTGCTGAGAATAGTTTTCTGAGTTAAAAATAGTATCACCAATATGATCTATAATATTAATGTGACCGCTCTTATTGTACATAATCAGATCACTTTTTGCTGAAACTGACAATCTTTTTATATCATATGATTTATTGAAAAAAGTTAATTGCCTATCAATCCCTTGACTATCCTTGATCCAAATTTGAGGATCTCCCGATCTGGTCGATATAAATACGACAAAGTCGCTTCCTCCTGAGCCAAAATAATCATTAAAACTAGAACTAATCAAAGTCTTATACTTATTCGATTTAATATCAAAAGTGCCAATGTCTATAACTTTGTAGTTACCTATTACGACACCTATGGAATGTTTATTTACAACAAAAGGAAGATAGATATTAGATAAAAACTTGGCCATTACTTCTTCATCTGTACCAAACTCCGAAATTCTTGAAATTTCTTTGTTGCCAGACTGAATATAAAGCCAACCATCTTCATCCCAATCAAGGTCTCTCAATAGTAATGGTGTCGATTTTATTTTATTATGTGACCTGTCAACAAGATCATATACCCATATTTCTGATGAAGACCAACCAATATTTCGTATATAAGCTAGCTTGTTTAATTCGCGCGAATATTTCATCGCGTAATCTCCAAACCCTTTAGTATCTGGCTTGGAGATTAGAACCTGTTTTTTAGAGCTTAAGTCATAATGATAAATACTAGCAGGAGAACCAATATCTTCATTTATACTTATGAATATTTCTTCCTCGGCAATCCACTCTGCTTTTATCCTTTCAGTCGGATCTTGGCATTTTTTTATAACCTGAGCTTCTCCAACCGATATTGGCTCGAATATAATATCTCTAATAAACAAGCCACAGGAATTTTTCCCAGACGAAAAATAAATTAATTTGGAGCCATCATGTGAGATAATAGGAAAAGTCTCATCATTTTCCGATACAACAATTGGATGGTAAGACTCAGTGTTTAATGGTTTGATATAGATGTCCCATGACCCCTCATGTTTATGAGTGAAAACCAAAAAACGCTTATCCGCGGAAATGTCTGGATAATGCTCCAAACCTCTCAATGTAGTTAATGGGTGTAACTCCTTAATCTCAACATGATGATTTTTATTGTTTGAAAAGTACACTGAAAGAGAAGCCATAATTACAAGAAGCGTAACAACTCCATAAATCAGTCGAGTTTTCATATACTGACTTTCAGTAGGAACAGCCCGATATTCTTCTGAATTAGCAATAAATCGAAACCCTTCTCCCGTCACTGTTTCAATATATTTAGGCGCAGATGCAGAATCTCCTAGCACATCCCTTAATTTCTTAATATTCTGATTAACATTGGCTTCAACAACTACCTTGCCTTTCCAGACATGATTGATAATCATTTCCTTGGATACCAGCTGGTTTTGATGGTCGATAAAAAATTTAAGTAGTGTAAACAGGGTAGGTGCTAGTGGCACTTCCTCTTTTTCACTATCAAATAGTTTACGACTGCTGGTATTAAGGACAAAATCCCCGACTGTCAGCAAATGAGCGCTGTTTTCCACTGATGACCCTTACAAGAAGAAAATTTAATTCTATTTTCTAAGAATTGATAACTGACTAGATAATATAAACAATGAGGAAAAAACAGTACAGTGCTATCTCCTTTAACTCCCATCTTTACAATGATTGTTTGGTTTTAATAGCCTGCTAGACTTCTTTATTGCTCAATAATGTCAATTTACCACTAGTTAATTATCCAAAATAAACGATTACTGAGTATTCAACATCTCAATAAATTTCCTAAATAGCTTTCTTTATTAATTATAATTCAACAAATTACCTGATTGTGAAATACAACAGGAAATATTGGTAATTATATTGGCAACAACCACTAGCTTCTATTTATACCAACCACCCAAACAGACCTGTCACACTAAGTATTTAGCTACACTCATTTCATAACTGTAGCTCATGTAATACCAAGAGCATAATCAATAAAAATGGAGAAGCAGATAAACTAATTGATTCCTGAAATATTAAACATCTGATTATTGTACGTTAATTCAGTATAGTCAAAATTGAAATCTAGCGATATAAATGAAAATAATCCGATTGATTGTCACCCTGAAACTTTCGCCAAGCCATTATACTAGCTCCAAAAGCAAGATAACCAACACGAATATCTCAAGATGAGATTTATTACAATGGCCAGTTATCAAATTCAAAAGTTAGTAACAATTATTAAACAAACCTGATTCTTTTGTCCACGCTTATTTGGCTACTGGAAATCTTGCAATTGTAAACAATTACTTCAACGCCGGCGTCAACTGCTTCTGTTAGCAGTTGTGCATACTTTGAATCAATATGACCTGCTGCTGAAACCGTTTTAATTCCACTATGCTGAACCAGAAAAAACAATACACTGCGATGACCCGACTCAACACAACCCATTAATTCACGTAAATGCTTCTGTCCCCTGGTTGTAACTGCATCAGGAAAATACCCCTTGCCTTCATCTTCTAACAAGGTAACACTTTTAACTTCAATATACGTCTTTTGATCAGTTTTATTGGTTAATAAAATATCAATACGGCTATTTTCTTCGCCATACTTCACTTCTTTGCGAATGGAATCAAAATCTCGTAATTCTGCAACTTTTCCTTCAATTATGCCTTCATAAACAATATCATTGGCGTAATGAGTATTAACCCCAATCATCTCACCTTGAGTATTTTCCGCTAATACCCAGGTATAACGATATTTACGTTTTGGATTATTACTATCTAGAATCCATGCCTTCCAACCTTCTTGCCAACAGTTTTTCATTGAACCAGTATTGGGACAATGAACAGTCATTTCACCTTTTTCAGGATGTATAACGTCGGCAAGAAAACGTTTATAGCGCTTTATCAGGGTAGTTGGTTCCAGCGGGTGAGGGAATTCCATTATATCTGGGCATCAAAAGTCCAATTAGTAATGGCGCACACTCTATCAGTGTTAGCGTCCAATTAAAATATCTGATTCTTGTTAATATCCAAATAAATACTTTCTCAATACTAATGATTTGCTGATCAGCTCTGTTATAGTATTTTGTGTTAATTAACATACTAAGGTAAATCTCTCTTATATGGCGAGTGAAAATTGAACGATTGGTCTTTTTTCACACCAGTTATAGTGATTCCAGTTTCTCCCGATGATGTTATTCCTATATATATAGTATATGTAAAGAAATTTGAGGCACCAATGGTTAGAATATCAGCAGCAGTTTCACTCAACCTTGATGAAGTTGTACTAACAGCTATCCGTGCACAGGGAGCGGGCGGTCAAAATGTCAATAAAGTTTCCTCTGCTATTCACTTACGATTTGATATCACGCAATCCTCATTGCCAGATTTTTATAAAGAAAAGTTACTTGAATTGAATGACCAACGTATATCAGGGGATGGCATATTGATATTGAAAGCACAAACCTTTCGTACTCAGGAAAAAAACAGAGAAGATGCAATTAACCGATTAGTCTTAATTATCAAAAATGCTATCAAAGTTGAAAAGAAACGACGCCCCACTCGTCCAACCAGGTCATCGCAAAAAAGGCGACTCGATACAAAGACAAAACATGCGCAGAATAAGAAAATGAGACGGCGAGTTGACTACTAGTCAAATAATACTAAATCTTTCCCAGCTTCCTGAGCACGACAAATTAACTGATCACAATTTTCTAGCATTTGACGTAAACTATCCTCCGCAGAATAACTTAATCCAATACTAACACTGAGAGATTGTTTTCCCTGATTGGTATCGATAGAGCATTGTTTGATCCGCTTACGAAACTCATTCATGTGACATTCAGTGTCATTGAATGACATTGCGGGAATAAATACAATTAATTGGCTGCCATTTAACCGGGCAGTTATAAACTTTGAAAATTGTCTTTGTAATTCCCTGGCAAAAGTGACTAGAACTAAATCTCCATACTCACTAAACACGTTATTAAACTCTCTAAAATTATCAATCTCAATTATCGCTATTGCATAATCGAGAGCTTTAGCCTGACAATTACCAATCTGTTCATTAGCCAGTTGATAGAAATATTGTCGGTTATATAGTTTTGTCAGGTAATCGCGGTTAGCCGCATCCTTAATAATTTCAATTGCCTCAAGTGATTCAATATTGTGCATAATCCGGCAGTAAAACTCTTCTTGATTAAACGGTTTACGTAAAAAATCATTAGCGCCATTCTTTATAAATCGAGCAGAAAGTGATGCATTCCCTTCACCTGATAAGCCAATAATGGTTAGGTCTTGCTTATCATATTTACCGCGAATCAGTTTGACCAATTCAAACCCGTCGACTTCTGGCATATTGTAATCAGTAATAACCATTTTGATATCTGGTTGATCAACTAGAGCTCTGATTGCCTGTTTAGCCCCATTAGCTTCAACTACTTGAAACAAGTACTTTCTTAATAAATTTCCTGCTTGTTTTCGCGCAACCAGGGAATCATCAACAACCATCACTTTGATTGCATGGTTACGGTAAAGTCTTATTATCAGCTTCATCGCATAATCATAGGAATAGCGATTCTCCTTAACCACATAGTCAACAATCCCTTTTTTTAATAAACGGTCCTTCCTGGATTCATCAAAGGATGCAGTTAGAACCAGGGTTGGGATCTTACATCCCAGCACCAGGTCTACAATCTCCCCCTTTGGAGCATCAGGTAAGTTAAGATCGACCACAGCCGCAAAGTAGTTTTCGGCCCCTTCATCAATCAGTTTTTTTGCCTGTCGATAGTCCTGGGCAAAATCTGCTTTAAACTCATTAGACTCAGATACTAACCTACGCATCACTTTCATTACCAGGTTGCTATCCTCAACCAGAAGTAACTTTTTAGACATTGCTTAAGCCTTTGAAAAACAAACCAAATAATATTGAGTATAGTTGAAAATATAATTAACATTTGAATTCTGCTAAATACAAGCCACAATGACCTTCTAGTAATCGCTATGCGAGATATTCCATATTCCTATGTGATATAACTTAAAATCCGTGTAAAAATTTGTATTTATGGTTACAATTGCGCGCGGCTTGTTTACATTGGCAGTGATTATTCAGGCTTGGGCAATATTTTATATATCCGATTTAAATTTATGAGGTTTTTTTGCAAATGGCTGAATACTCACTTTTTACTTCTGAATCAGTTTCAGAAGGTCATCCAGACAAAATCGCAGATCAAATATCTGATGCAGTATTGGACGAAATAATTCGTCAGGATCCCAATGCCCGTGTTGCCGTTGAAACAATGGTAAAAACCGGAATGGCCATTGTTGCTGGTGAAGTAACTACATCCTCATGGGTCGATCTTGAAGAAGTTGTTCGCTCGACAATATGCGATATAGGCTATACCAGTTCAGAAATGGGATTCGATGGAAAAACCTGTGCAGTACTAAATGCAATAGGTAAACAATCTCCCGACATCAATCAGGGAGTTGACCGCTCCAGTAAAAAAGAACAGGGCGCTGGTGATCAGGGCTTAATGTTTGGTTATGCAACTAATGAAACCAGTGTATTAATGCCAGCCGCTATCACCTGGTCGCATCAGCTGGTAGAAAGACAAGCCCAAATTCGTAAAAATGGTACGTTAAACTGGTTACGTCCAGATGC
>CBDUHU010000237.1:0-6011 GCA_965366725.1 uncultured Kangiellaceae bacterium | reverse complement strand
TATGGTTGGAAATCACTTGGTGAATCGGTCAATATTCGATGTTTTACGTCTGATCCCAGTATTAAGTCCAGCCTTAAATTTCTTCGTAAAACACCTTGGGCAAGAAGTAAGGTCGAATCTCTTTTTATTGAAATGAAACAAAAACAATAGGTCAGCTCAACCATACTGTGAAGGCTATGTGATATTTTGAGGGATATTCAAAGTAATTGAAAAATAATGCTGCGTTTATACTTTGTAGACTTTGACGCTGAATATCATTAGGCTTATTGTTAATAGTGCTTCTCAATTAATCGACATTTATGACGCTAACTCTTTCTATTACCAATCTTTTACAGTGTATTTACATCGCATTATGTCTATTTATTATTTTTGCTGTCTGGCCACAAAAACGACTGCGTAGTATTAACTACTTATTGCTATTAGTCATTGTTGCAATGAGCTTTAATTTATTGGAAGAGCTCGATATCACTCGTGATTTTTATTTGCTCACACCTGTTTTTATATTGGCTAAAGGCCCAGCCTTTTTTCTTTTTGTGCAAAAGTTAATCTATCGACAACCGGTTATTGAGCGCAATGCCACCTTACATTTTATACCCATGTTACTAGCCATCCCTTTTACCCAATGGCCACAAATGGTGATTGCAGTGGGCACAATTAGTCAACTGGTTTACGCGTTAGCAACTTACTCATTGATTAAACGCTATCACGCAGCGGCATATGCCACTCAATCACACGCATATTCGCTGAGTATCAACTGGATTCTATTTGTCCTGATTGGCTTTTTACTAACCGAATTGATTGACCTGGCCCGGTTGAACTTGCAACCCTATATTTCTCTAAATAGTAACCTGGTTGGACAATTTATAATGAATTTGTCCAGTTTCTTTTTAGTGTTGTTGTTAGCTTTAAAGCTACTCCATCAGTCAGAGTTTTTCCTCGGACTCTCTGAGTTTGAGCAGTCACAGCAACGCAACCTTGAGCAATCGAACAAAGAGCAGGCTCAGGTCAGATTACCTGATAAAAACGAATTATCTGAACAAATAGAAGCTTCACAAAAGAACCTGGTCAACACAGAGCAACTAGTTTTTGATGAGGTAAAAAGGGTTTTAGAGGAAAAAAAGCTTTATACGATTCCGCGGCTTAGCCTTACGGATGTTTCTAAAAATACCTCATTTTTAGAAAGAGATATATCAAGAGCAATTAATCTGATCAGCCAAAGTAATTTTTGCGAGTTTATTAACCAACTTAGAGTAGATTCCGTCGTTAAACAACTTCCACTTCCTGACAACAAAACCATTCTGGAAGTCGCACTAGAATCGGGGTTCAACTCAAAATCCTCATTTAACGCTGCATTCAAAAGAACCACCAAGATGACCCCCAGTCAATTTATTAAATTCAACAAATTGCACTAAAAGTTCACTTTATAAAGTGCAAGATCAAGATTTTGCACGCATTTAGCGAGGCAAAGCGACAAAATCTGGCTTTTCTATTTACCGAAGAGTGACAAAAGAATGAAATACAAATATCCAGCAATCCATTATCTAAAATACATACTTCTTATATTACTTCTCTTATGTGGCATTGTGGCTGTTTCTATTTTTAACGCAAAGTACATCCTACCAAACGGTCTTCATATGGTCGAAACTAGCAGCCGATATGTGCTTGATAATGTCCATTTGGTAATGGCTGAGCAGAAGACAATCCTTAAGCACCAACAATTGCTAATCAATCGTGGCATCATCGAAAAAATATCAGATGCGGGTAGCCCTGTTCCCACAGGTTATAAATATCGTGATGGCAATAACGCTTATGTGACTCCGGGGTTATTCGATATGCATGTCCATCATTTTGAGCGAAAAGCATTAGCACTCAGTTTGGCACACGGTGTTACGTCAGTAAGGATGATGCGTGGTTACCGGATGCATCTGCTCTGGCGGCAAGAGCTTGATAATCAGCAATGGCTTGGTAGTAATCTTTATTTAAGTTCTCCCGTTTTGGCTAGCCGTGAGACTCATCTATTGAACCAACCCGTTATTTCCCCAAAACATGGTCAACAACTGGTTGAGGATGCCCATGAGAAAGGCTTTGATCTAATCAAATTATACGGCTACCTTGAGCCGGCTGAGTTCGAGGCCATTGTAGAGCGAGCCAATGAATTAGGCATCGCTGTGGCAAAGCACGGTCCGCACCCGGCAAAGGGGGCAGATTGGCGTTTTTTGAGTGGCATGCAATCATTAGAACATGTCGAAGATATTTATCAAGGCTTGTTAGATTACCAGTTTGATCAGGAAAAATTAATTAAGGCAGTCGCCAACATCAAAGCGACTGGCACTCCTGTCACGCCTACTTTAGCTGTATTTGAACACCTGACTAAGCTGAGTAATGGTAAGCAAGATTATATTAAGGCGCTCAACCTGAATTATCTTAATCCTGTCAGAATGAGTATTGAAGAAGAATATGCAGTGGCTCGATGGTTAGCGGATAGTGATCAACAGAGTGCCTTTCATCTTAAAAAGGCTGATTTCCTGAAGCAAATAGTCAGGGAGTTGCATAAACAAGATGTTAATCTACTAGTTGGTTCTGATTCAGGCATGATGTATATGGCTGCGGGTATTTCTACTCATAAGGAAATGGCTTTGCTAAAGCAGTCCGGTTTAAGTGATTTTGAAGTAATCCAGGCGGCAACCATCAATCCGGCACGCGCACTTAAAGTTGAACAACTATATGGCAGTATTGTCGCTGGAAAAATAGCTGATTTAGTGATTACCACCGAAGATCCCAGCAGCGACATTAAACGGCTAAAACTGCCTTTTGCTGTTATCAAAAATGGTCAGTGGATAAACCAACAACAACTCAATCAACTAAAAAAGTCGGCGGAGGAGCATCCGAACTTTTGGGTCACTACACTATTGTTGGTAGAGGATGTTATCTATCGCTATATAAATCTATAGTTCGTTTTAACCAATTGATTTTCTAGCCAGGGTTCTGTTAGAGAGAAATAAAGAGTTCCACAGAATGCTCTAATAGCAAAGTTTATGAGAAAAAACTCAGGAAAAAATTTGGGACATCCAACGCACTTTTCTGGACACCCATCTATAACTCGAATAATTGAAGTGGGTGTCCTGTAGTGTTGCCTTTTCTACGTCTACCCTGGTCGTAGAAAAGACAGTATGAAAATCTCGACTTCAAGGTAGATATATACAGTATAAACCGTCTACCTAAGTCGAGATTTTCATAGTTAGATTTTATCTGTTCTCAATAGACAAAAAAGTACCAAAGAGATTATTGCTCTTCATTACACTTAATTGTTTCTGGCAATGCTTTATTAGAAAAATTTGAGTTAATATTTAAATCACTAGTATCTAATATGACTTTGCTTAACATGTTTTGAGACTGTGATACTAAGGTACAATTTACATCGGTGTAAATATTGCTTATGAGCGCATTGTTGGTACGTTCTGTTTTATGTGTACCTACCAACCTGACCTGATTGTTTAGAGCAACCCCACTTATGTTTTCACTACTTTCGGTTATTGCAATAGTCGCGCCTCTCACACCTGTAACCTCCATACTACCAACGATCGCTGTGGTAGTTGCATCGCTATTGACTAACTCATAATTACTCAAAGAGAGCAATACAGCTCGCTGAACGTTATGGCCGCTAATATCACTAATATCAGTATTATAGGCTCTTGCTTTGACAATTGAAGCATAAAGGTCATTGGCTTTGATATTCTTGACAACACCGTTTTGACCCAGAGAAATATAAACACAGTTGTCCAGATGAACTCCCTGTGAGGAAAAACCGTTTGGCAGGTTTTGAGCCACATTACAGGATATGTTTTCAATATTAAAATCATTGTGGTTGGACTCAATTAATACCGCTGCGCCGCTATTCCATGCATCAATATTTGATATGTTACGCTGACAGCCTGTTACAGTGTTACAAGGTTTCCAAAGATATCTGATGCTTACGGCGTTCATATTGTAACCACCTAATAAACAACGATTGTCAGAATATGATTTAACGATGTCTGCTGAGCCAGGTTGTACAGCTTGATCATTATTATTTAAATAAACAGGTATTCCATAAGGTGTACAGACTCTCTCTCCTAGAGTGATTATTTTCTTCTCAACATCATCATAATATCTAAATGCTTTCCAGTTATAAGAGCTAGAAGCGCCTGAGCCGAGTGGAAAGTCTTCTTTTTCTGAAGCTCGATTATTTAAATCATAACCTAACCCAGGAAGTGTTGAAGGGACTTTGTTGATAATTTGATAGGTGATTGGTGCTTTTGCATAGGTTGTAGGCTCAACATAAACACCGGGGTTATTATCAACAGGTGCACTAACAACACGATAAGTTTTCTTTAATGGAATCAGGTTTTCGAGGTTGTCGGCAATACCATCAAATTTAACATTTTTAATATTGTATTGTTCAGCACTCCTGATACTACTGTTAATGTTAGTTATCGCAATCGGTTTGTTTTCTACAATGATCCCACTTACAAAATCTTTGATTTCAACATTATCAACTTCAACCAGAGCATTGTTTTTAAACAGTAAAAAAGCATGTCGATGTGTTGTTTGTTCAATACGGGGAAGTGCATACCATTGAGCCCACCATTGGTTTTGAGCGTCGGGAAAATTGGCATCATTTTCTGGAGTAAAATGACCGTTGAGATTGGTTACTTTAACTTGAGTGGTAAAGCTGCTGGCTGTATCCTCAGCACCATGGAATAGGAACATTGGTTCTTGAGAAATTCTTTCTTTGAAAACGGCACTTAAGTCATTGATTTTTTGTCCGGCAAATAGTGAACATTGAGTAATTGTCGCTCCGTTGCCATTTAATATGTAACTGATACCTTTCTTAGCAACAATTGGCTTTCTAACGCAATAATGAGCGTTCTGGTCGAATTCAATTGTGACCGGTGAGGAAGTTGCGTTTTCAATCAGATCAATGAAAAATGATGGTAAATTATAGTCCTTTGTATAAGTTACATACCCGCCTGCATCTGCGCCTGTACTCAAATGGTCGTTTACCAGGAAGTAGACTTTATGTGCTTTTCCATCTCTAATCCTTGTCGGCAGAGTAAAGTTGAATGGGGTATTTGAATCGGGACCAACATTATCCACGTAGATATTGACCTTTATCGCGCCAGAATAATCTGGATCAACTGCCGTTGCGGTAATAACCGGGTGTGAATTTGAGATCGGGATTGAATTATCGATTGTTAACGTAGGACTACGGTTGGAAGGTAGAGTCTCTGGAATATTAAAAGTTGTTGAAAAGGTCTGGTAGCCTCCAGCATCGGAGCCTGACCAGTCAAAATCGACAGCGGTAAAATAGACTGTATGGTTTTGACCATCATAAAATTGGGCTGGGATTGAAAAGTTAAAACTATTTGTTGGATAAATTATTTCACTATAACTACTGGAGGAACCAATACTGTCAATATAAATGCCAGCTCTTAAAGCTCCTGAGTAATTGTCGTCTCTAATGGAGCCTTCTATCACTTTGCTATCAATTGCTCGGTTATCAAAGGATATAACAGGCAAATGATTGACATATTGATAGCTCGTAGAGAATATTTCATAGCCTCCTGCGTCTCCACCGGAAGAATTTATATCAACGGCCACAAAGTAAACGGTATGAGGCTGACCATCGTAAAATTGAGAAGGCAGGGTAAAGCTGAAACTATTAGTGGGATAAATTATTTGACTATGACTGCTATTTGCCCCAATGGTGTCGATATAAATACCCATTCGTAAAGCGCCGCTGTAATCAGGATCTGAAATAGTTCCTGTAATAATCGGATTTTCCGTTGAGCGACTGTCAAAGATAACCGTTGGTGTGCCTGCATTGAGCCATAGTGGTATTAATGTCAGGGTCATTGATATTACCCAATGAGTTATTTGTTTTCGCATAAGTATTACTCCTTTACTGAGTTACCAAGAAAGATAAAAATGGTCGCTTATTATAAAATTGAGACCTTTTTTTTCTGATTGAT
>CBDUHU010000236.1:0-6037 GCA_965366725.1 uncultured Kangiellaceae bacterium | reverse complement strand
TCTGCTCTTTTTTCAAAAGCCTGTTCAATTATCTGGATAGTGTTTTTCATTTCAAACTGATCCTTACATTACAAATTATATGATGAGTAGTCGTTAATGACTGTTATTTATTGAGATTCTTTTTAATTTCAAGCAGAATCATTTTTCGAGTTTGCTGATCGTTAATTGGAGTGTGATCAAAATGGCTGATAATAAATATGTCTTCAACCCTTTCACCAAGCGTGGTAATCCTGGCATCATGTAGTTTAACCCTTGCGGCTTTAAAAGCTTCCCCAACAGCAGCAAGCAGTCCTGCTTGATCTGCAGTAGAAAGCTCCATTCTTGTGAAACCACTATATTCATCATCAGAAAAATCAACCTGGGTAGGAATCGAAAAGTATTTAAATTGACGAGGCATTCTTCTTTGAACTTCCAGATTAACCTGCTCGGGGTGAATAATACTGGTGATTATTGCCTGCTTGACCTGGCTTTTTATGTGCTTATTATTGAGTGCTTTTCCCTGTTGATCGAGTACAAAGAAACTGTCATAACAATAGCCGTTCTTGTCAGTATAGATATTCGCTGCCTGAATACTTAAACCATTTTGGTTAAGTGTTGCGGTAAGGTTGGCAAACAAGTTTTCTTTATCTTGAGTGTAGACAAAAACTTCACTGCCGCTACGATGAAAAGTCGATTTAATCCCAATTACAATCTGGTCTTTTCTTTGACATGAAAGTATTTTTTCTGTTTGCCACGCGATGGCGTTAGCCGTCTTTTTAGCAAAGTACTGACGACTCAGATATTGCCACAAGTTTTCAATTGCTTCTGTTGAATAATTTTTTTCCAGCAAAATCCCTTTTGCTTCTATTTTGTTCTTCTTCCAAAGTTGCTCTATATCAGCGTTATCCTGTGCAAGGTAGTTGGAAGTGTGAAGATAAAGCTCTTTTAACAAAGAGTCTTTCCATGAATTCCAGAGGCTACTACTGGTCGCTCGAATATCGGCAACAGTTAATATATATAACAACTCAAGACGTTGTTGGTTTCCAACCAGTTCAGCAAAGCTCTTAATTACTTTTGGATCTGAAGTATCTCTTTTTTGTGCTACAAGCGACATCAGTAAATGGTTAGCAACCAGCCATTCTATAATCGCTGCGTGTTCTGACTCTAACGTATGTTGCTGACAAAAGCGTTTAACTTCGGCTGCGCCTAGTTCACTATGATCGCCACCACGTCCTTTTCCAATGTCATGGAAAAGACCTGCGATAAAAATGATCTCGGGATTTTTTTGTCGTTGCATAATTTCATTACATAACGGAAATGCGCTCTGATTGATTTTGTCGGCAAATTCGCACAGATTTTTTAATAGAAAAAGTGTATGTTCATCAACCGTATAACTGTGAAACATATCGTACTGCATCTGCCCGGTAATTTGGCGAAAGGGATTCAGATAATCAGCTAATACACCACTTCTTTTCATCAAAAACATGGCGCGGGACGAAGTATGCAAAATATGCCAAAACTCTACAAATAACCGTTTGTTATCAAGCTTATTGCGAAATGACGAGTTGATCTTATAACGAGCTGCGCGAATTGCTCTTAAAGTACTGGCACCAATACCTTTGATTGTATTATCTAAAGCAACATATTGAAATATTTTGAGCAACAACCCCGGTGACTGACTAAAGCATTTTGGATTAATCGCTTCAATCCGTTGATTAATGATATGAAAGTTCTCATCAATTAACTTCGGGGATAGGCTATCAATTTGAGGAATGGTTTTTTGTTCCAGAATTTGGAGTAATATATCGCTGATGTTTCTGATGACCAGAGCAGAGCGATAATAGCGCTTCATCATTTTTTCAACCGCAAGGGTGTTTTCACTATCTTTAAAGCCCATGATTTCAGCGGCGCTTTTCTGATAATCAAATAGTAAACGGTCTTCTGTTTTCCCACTGACCAGGTGTAAGGCAAATCTCACCCGCCAGACAAATAGCTGGCATTTTATCAGGGTATAATATTCCTTTTTAGTGATAACATTTTTTCTAATTAGCTGAAATAAGGTTAATGGATAATATATTCTCTGTGCGACCCAACCGAGCAAATGAATATCTCTTAGTCCGCCAGGACTTGACTTTAAATTAGGTTCCAAATCAAATGAGGAACTATCAAATCTCTGGTAGCGGGCTTTTTGCTCGGCTATTTTGGCTTCGAAAAACTGTCTGGCATCCCACATTTTATCTGGTGCAGTAGCTGATTGAATTTCATCAAACAGGTAGTAATTACCCGATAGTAATCTTGATTCCATCAGGTTAGTGGTGATGGTCACGTCCTGTTTTGATAACTGGATGCACTGTTCTACTGTTCTGACCGAGTGACCAACCTTTAAATGACAATCCCAGAGTAGCGAAATAAACTGCTCTAATTGTTCTTTTTGTAAAGTTGATAGTTCGGCGCGACTTAATACTAACAAGTCAATATCAGAGTGGGGGTGTAACTCACCACGTCCGTAACCGCCTACTGCTATTAATGCAAGATGGTTGCTCTGAGCCTGCCCCGGTTTATCGACTAACTCCAGATGACGCCACAAGGTTATCAGCATCTTATCGATGTGACGGGCGCGCGCTTGTACCAGATTGCGAACATTAGTCCCTTTTTTAAATTCGTATTTCAAATAGTCATTTGAAATACTGAGAAACTCTTTTAATGTTGGCAATATATGTTGCGGTTCATTGGAATCAGAAAATTCCAATAGCGCAGACAGTTGTGAGTTGACTGTCTGGCGATTGAGTGAGTTAGTCACGGTGAGCTATAAATGACGCTTAATTAGAAGTTTTCGTCATTACGCAGAGTCAAAATTTCGACGCCGTCGCTAGTAACCAGTAAGGTGTGTTCCCATTGTGCTGACAGACTTTTATCCTTAGTGACGACTGTCCAGTTGTCTTTGAGCAGTCTGGAATGGCGTTTTCCAACATTAATCATGGGTTCAATGGTAAAAGTCATTCCTTCTTTTAACTCGATACCTGTGCCTTCGCGGCCATAGTGGAGTACCTGAGGTTCTTCGTGAAACTCCTCACCAATACCATGACCACAATATTCCTGTACCACTGAAAAACGATGCTGATGGGCATATTTTTCTATGGCATGACCTATATCTCCAAGACGAACGCCTGGTTTAACCATTTTGATACCAAGGTATAAACTTTCCTGAGCAACCTTACATAGTTTTTCAGCAATGATTGTTGATTTGCCGATGATAAACATCTTGGAAGTGTCGCCATGAAAGCCATCTTTGATCACAGTAATATCAATATTAATAATGTCACCGTCTTTTAATTTCTTATCGGCTGGAATTCCATGGCAGATAACATGATTAATTGAGGTGCAAATTGATTTTGGAAAGCCATGGTAATTTAACGGCGCAGGAATAGCATCCTGCTCATTAACGATATAATCATGGCAAATCTGGTTAAGTTCATTAGTCGTAACACCTTTTTTGACAAAAGGTGTAATCATTTCGAGTACTTCTGCAGCCAGACGGCCTGCAATACGCATTTTTTCAATTTGTTCAGCATTCTTGATGATGATCTTGTTGTTACCCGACATCTAATATTCCCTCTAATTCATATGCTGTTCATTTTACTGGATTTGTTCAGAATTGGAATAGCGATACGCCGATGAAATAACTGTTCTGTATCGATATCTATCAATGATAGCATACGGCTATTAGTTAAACCTCAACTCAAACAGGTGCGTTGATGCAAACACAAGCGTTAAGTGATGAATATCCAGCCAGTTATTATGCCGCTACTCACAATCGGCAAGACACGAGTTTTACCGCCACACTTGCTGCCGACTGTGAGGTAGACACCTGTATTATCGGAGGAGGCTATGCCGGATTGATGACCGCATTAAGCTTAATCGAACGGGGAAACACAAATATAGTGCTACTTGAGCAACATAAAATAGGTTGGGGCGCATCGGGTCGAAATGGTGGATTCGTTTTTGGTGGATATTCACTGGGACCGGCAGCGTTAGTGGCGCAAGTGGGTTTAGAGAAAGCACGAGATTTATACCAGATGACAGTTTCAGCGGTCGATTTGATCCGTCAGCGAATCAGTCAATATCAGATTGATTGTGATCTGGTTGACCAGGGAGTGATTTGGGCTAACTGGTTTAAAGATCAAAAGTTGTTATTTAAAGAGCAAGCTTTTATGGCTGAATCTATGGGTGTTCAATGGCAGTATCTAGAGCCAGAGGCACTCAGAGATAAGATCAAATCCGAGCGTTATTGTGGTGGCTTATTTGAACCTAATGCAATGCATTTTCATCCGCTTAACTATGCCACTGGTATTGCGTTGGAAATTATCAAGCGGGGTGGACAAGTGGTTGAAAATACCACTGTGACTGATATTAACTATGATGCTCCAGAAAAAATAATTACTACCCCAAATGGGGTGGTTCGTTGCAAAAATGTGGTACTGGCAGGTGGCGGCTATATTGGTAACTTGTGTAAACCGGTTGCTCGTTCCATCTTGCCGATAGCAACTTATGTTATGGCTACAGAGCCTCTGGGCGATAAATTAACTGACTTTATTAATACTGAGGCGGCGATTTATGATACCAGGTTTGCTTTTGACTATTATCGACCACTACAAGATAGTCGTATTCTATGGGGAGGGAGAATAAGCGCTAATACCAAAACGCCAAAGAATTTACATTATCAGTTACAGCAAGATCTGACTAAGGTTTTCCCCCAATTAAAGGATGTTAAAGTTGATTATGTCTGGGATGGCTTTATGGCTTATTCTCAGCACCAAATGGCACAAATTGGCCAATTGGCTCCTAATGTCTGGTATGGCATCGGTTTTGGTGGCCATGGGGTTGCCCCTACCACCACTGCGGGTGAAATTCTAGCTGGTGCAATTACCGGACAAGATGATAAATATCAGCAGTTTAAGCCCTGGGGACTACCTTGGAATGGAGGGCCTTTTGGTCCGCCAGCGGCACAAATGAGTTATTGGTGGTATGAATTGAAAGATTGGTTGAAGGAGCGATTGGAAGGTTCCTGACTGGTTTGAAAAATAATACAGTTGCTATGATTAATTATACCTACGAATCAACTGGTTGTTGGAGAAAGAACTTAATTAAAGAGTTAAAAATCACATACTCTCGAATGCAGGTTTAATTATCCGCGGTTGAAAAATAGTTTGCTATCCAGTCAAACAGGAGCTGGGTTGTTAATTCATCAAAGTCAATTATTTCAAAGTGATCGTCCGGATCTTTATCACGGTAGGCAAATTGATAACTAACGATACCCGGCTTATCGTCATGCAGTATTAATATGATCCTCCGACGGGTTTTAAGACAATCAATAGTCATGGTATCTGCGGGAAAACCAATATCTCTCATACCTTGACTAAGGCCAACAATCGGATTGATTGTTAAAAACTTCTGCTGAATACGGCCATGTGCTTCGGTGGCACGGTCAGATAAAATTTCCAAAGGTGTTTTAGACAAGATAATTTCTCTAATTGTTAATCAGGACGCTTGAATTATAACGAACTCATAAGCAATATTCATTGATTCTTTATTATATAAGGACTAAAGAAACAGCATTATGAAAAAAATACATTTGATCCGTCATGCTAAATCCAGTTGGAAAGATACTTCCCTGAAGGATATAAAAAGACCTCTCAATAAACGTGGAATAAAATCATGTGAAATTATGGCGCGCCGAATTTTTGATGCGGGTTGTCGTTTTGAGCTGGTTTGTTCGAGCAGTGCCACCAGAGCGATGGCAACTATTGAGCTTATTAGTCATCACCTTGCTTGTCTGAAGATTAATTATCAGTTGGATGAAAGTCTGTACACTTTTGACTTTGAAGAGCTTTTGGACTGGTGTCGTAGATTAGATGATATGTTGGATGATGTAGTGATAGTTGGTCATAATCCGGCGCTCACTAGTTTTTGTAACTGGCTTAGCGGTAGTGAGTTAAATAACATACCCACTTGTGGATATGTTCAGCTACAAGTTGCAGTTAATTCATGGGAAGAACTT
>CBDUHU010000235.1:0-6063 GCA_965366725.1 uncultured Kangiellaceae bacterium | reverse complement strand
CTGCAACCTTGCCCATAAACATGAGACAGATGAGTAAAAACATGTACCTTTTCGCCCTCGTTTGTTAAAGCACCAGCAAGCGTCGTTTCAATTTTTTTCAATAAGCGATCAACATTTTGCCAATCAGTAGCTGTCTCCAGCGTATCCACCGAATAACCTTGTTGCCAAAGTGCTTCTCTTAAATAGGGAAATCTAAAACGGTTTTCAGCCCAACGTTTACCTAATAAGGTGCCTGTCGAAACTCCTGCATATTGCTTCTTCAATACCGATAACTGAGAAAGTGAAGCTCGAACCTGTCGCGGAGAACCGGTTACGCCCAACGTCAACATACATTTCTCGGCTGTACAACCGCGCATTGCGAGATATTTTTCTAACCAGAAAATACCATTCTCATGTCCAGCAAGTTTTAACTGTGTCTGAGTTTCAATGCTGTTACTGACACGCAACATAGATAGCTGTACTCTTTGCTGGGCGATCTGACGACAAAATTCAACAGCGGCCCCCCAGTCTGGAAAAAATATGACGTGGAACTCCTCCTTTACCGGCAGTTTACTAACCCGAACTTTCACTTCACTGATTATGCCAAACCGTCCTTCGCTGCCAAGAATAATCTCTTTAAAATCTGGCCCTGCAGAAGATGCAGGAAAACTTGGAAGCTCCATTTCTCCATCAACGGTTGTCAACACACCACCAGCAAACAGCTGTTCAATTCTACCGTAACGAAGTGACTGCTGACCGCTAGAACGACTTGCTACCCATCCACCGATTGTTGATAGTTCAAAAGACTGCGGGAAATGACCCAAAGTATAACCTTTAGCACGAAGTTGTGCTTCGACCATGGGGCCAGGTGTACCAGGTCCAAAAGTTGCTATCTGGCTGATTTCATCAAGGTGAAGTAACTGGTTCATGCGACTCATATCAACCGTTAAAACGGGTCTCTCAGAATGACCCGGATTAATGTGACCCGCGACACTTGTACCACCACCATAAGGAATTAATTCAACATTATGTTCTTGAGCAAAATCAATAATTTGCTGAACTTGCTGTCTATTTTCAGGAAAACTGACTCCATCTGGAAACACACTGATTCTACCACTACGCATTGCTAACCAGTCAGGCAAAGATTGGCCTTTCGCATGGCGTACACGAATTTCCGGATCTCTATCAATAAGCAGATGTTCAGGTAGTCTGCTTTGCGGCACATTATTAATCACGGTGTCTAAAGAAACATCGCTAAGATCTAACCCGGGACCGATTAATTGAGCTAGAAACTCACTTGCGTTTTCCGGTAACTCCATATGGTTGGCTTCATCCCCCCATCCATTCCAGCGCCTCATTTATTCACCTTCTGATTTCGTTTAAACCACATTAACTCACTCCAAACACCAGTACAATCCGTACTACCAATTCCTGATAACCTATGATACAAAAGATCTCGCCGGAAATTAATGTCCTAAAAAGACAGTTATAGGGGCATTTTGGGACAGAACATACTGGAATAAATTAACCATTGAGCATAATTAGTCGAAATATCAATCAAAGTCATTCGCTAGGGCAAGCATCAGCACCTGCGGTCAATCAATATATTCAACTTGCTCAATCGTTGGGTATTGACACTGCGTTTCTGTTAAACCAAGTTGGTATTGAAGCTTCCCTGCTTGCCGATAATAGTTGCCATATCAGTGGCTTAAAATTTCAACAATTAATAGAATTGTTGATTGATCACTCAAACGACCCCTTGTTTGGTTTACATACTGCACAATTTGTCCAACCTGGCTCATACAGTGTATTGGGTTTTATTAGTATGAATTGTGAAACTCTGGGAGAAGCAATCGCCAAAATAAAGCCTTTTGAGAAGTTGGTTGGTGATATGGGAACAACTTCATTTGAACAAAAAACACCCTATTTTAAAATAAGTTGGGATTGCCATTTTCCTAATCAGAGAGTGCGTCGTCATATGATTGATAACTGCCTGGCATCCTGGCTAACCTTTGCCCGCTATTTACTAGATAGTCCGTTAATTCCAGCGCAAGTCTGCTTCAGTAGTAAGCCACCCAATCCAGAATATCTAACTGAATATGTCGAATTATTTGGCTGTCCGATTTCATTTAATCAGCCCGATAATGCCATCTTATTTGATCAAAAATACCTCCAACTACCATTGAATAAAGGAAACAAACAGCTTCTAACAACTTTGGAACAACATGCTGAAATGCAGCTAAATAATCTCACCAGTCACAAAACAATTGTCGAAAAAACAGAACAACTTATTCAACAAAACCTGTCCACAGGAAAATTTCACCAGCAAGATATCGCTGACTTTCTAGGGATTAGTCACAAGACACTACAGCGACGGCTTAAAAAGGAAAATCTGCGCTTTCAACAATTAGTTGATAAAGTTCGCTTACGATACACCATTGAACTGCTTGATAACTACTCACTGAGCCTGAATGAAATAAGTCAATTAATCGGCTTTAACGAACCGCGCTCATTTTATCGATGGTTTGCCAGACTAACTAACAAGAGTCCAGGACAGTGGCGGAAAAATAAGCCCGATCGCAGACTAAATATTGATGCAATACTCGACCAGTAGTACAACCAACCAGTTGGTCGACTCAACTAATAATACTCAATCGACAGAATTTCTGACTTTTATTTAATTCAAATAAACACTCACGCCGACTTCCCGCCCGCTCGCCAAAGTGCCAAGATCGTCAGCTGAAGAAAAATAAGATTCATCTAACAAATTTTCAATGCTCAACTGCATTGTCCAATGCTGGTTAATACGGTAACCAAAGTTAGCGGACGCGATACTTGCGCCATTAAGTGGGGTCTCGCCGTCACCGATTGAAGATTTTTCTCTACGTTCAGTGTAACTAAAGCGCGAAAACCAATTATCCTGTTCATAATTAACCGTTATTCTATGCTGCTTTGCCGGTATATCTGCGAGCCGTCCACCGGCTTGATCTTCTCCACTAACACCCTGCCCTGACAGGCCTATTGATAATCCTGCAAGTGGTGAAAAACTCGCTTGATATTGCCAGCCTGTCAGTTCTCCATTGGTAATATTCTGATAGGTCCGGGTATCATCATCAATTCTTACCCTTTCAATAAAATCATCAATCTGAGTCTTAAAATAATGCAATTCGGCACTATAATGGTCCTCCCGAATATTGACACCAATGTCATAGGACTGAGACTCTTCCGGGGTTAAATCGGCGTTACCAATAGTCTGTCCTCTTCCAGTTGTTCCGGTGAATAATCGTTCTGAAAGACTGGCAAAACGAAATCCCGAACCATAAGTCATGGTTACATCGACAAAACGATTCAATTTTTTTTGTGCGGTTAGAAAGTAAGTCAGGTAATCGTCAGAAACTTTTTGGCTAACCTTACTCTGTTGCGACTGGTAATTAAACCTGACACCACTATGGAGTGCCCATGTGTCAAAATCTCGATTAATAGTCGCAAAAGCGGCAACTTCATTTTCTTCCCCGTCACTCAAGCTGCTGAAGCGGCTACCTGGAAGAAGAATTAAATCGGCATTAAAGGCCCTTTCAGATTCCATACTATCGACATTCCCCCTGGCAAAATAATCAACTCCCAATTGACCATGGTATTGATCGAATTCCCATGATTGATCAAGTGACAAGCCGATATCTAAAGAACTATTTTCTACCTGATTCACTCTTTCAGCGGGTCTTAATTCAGTAGTCACCAAATCCTGTTGATGAAAATAAAGCCTGGCATTCCAGCTAGAGCCGGCATTGAGTGTCAATTGTGACAGCCAGTGATTTTCCTCCGGATAAGAAGTAATTCGGTCGGTTGGAAATCGGCTATTGTCTTTACCGATATCGGTTCCTCGACTCTCAATCAATTGCCATTCAAGCTGATATTCTCCAAGCTCAAAATGTTGTTGATAGTATAACGAGTGTTGAGTGAACTGGTTGTTTTTTATGATCCCATCAACAGTGTCGCCGTTATTACGGTGACGATAGGCAAATCCGGCTACATAAGATTCTCCACCATGACCAAACGCAATATTGCGTTCACTGCCATCCGACTGATAACCAGCGTTAAACCAATGAGCATCTTGTTGTTTTGTCATTAAGTGAATACTACCGGCAATAGCACCGCTACCATAATAAGTTGATGCTGGCCCCTGAGTTACCTCTGCACCAGCCAAAAGTAAAGGATCGATAAAAGAAGCAGCGACGCCAGCTCTGCGCTCAGAAGTGATTCTCATTCCATTGATATAGGCATGAACTCTTTGTCTTGCTAACCCACGAATGCTCAAAGTCTGAAACAAACCAGGCTGTCCATTAACAGCCAAACCCGAATGAGATGCCAATAACTCACTGACAGAAGCCGGTGCAATGGTGATATCTTCGGCCGAAATAAAATGGTTAATTAGTGCGTTATCTTTGGCATGTCGGGTCGCGACAATGGTAACCAGGCCTTCTCTTTCAGCAGTTGATTCATCAGAAATTGAGTCCTGATGTTCAACCGTTTGCAAATCACTACTGCCTGAGGAGCCAATACTTTGGTCTTCTGCCGCTAATACACACTGACCAGTCAGCGCAAAAATAGTTACCAGAGTGAGTTTACTCAGCTGGATTTTTTGTTCTCTAACGGTTTGTTTTAAATCCAATTTAACGCTATAAGCACAGCGACTAGTTTGCATTATTTTACCTGAAATCATTTAAATTAAAATTAACCTGAAATCAGGTAATTTCTAGAAAAATGTTAAAATACAGTAACTTGAATAAGATTGAAAGGTAAATATTGTTTCTGTGAATATTAACTGACAATGCTAGTCATAAATCAGGTAAAGCCATTTCAAAGGAAAGAAGTCAACATCTGAAGTAATTGACACTCCCCCAGACAAACGCCCGGGTTGTAGTCTATTTAGCTAACCGGTGCAGGTTTAAGATAACCACTAACCAGATAGCGAAGAGAAGTTTCAGAGATTTTCATATTAAACGGGTAACAAGTGATCAAGGTGACTCGCGGAGCGGTTTGCTCAACCACGGGCGCCTCCTGCTCGCTGTCAATGATAATAATTTGATCGATAATAAAGCGCAGGTTTTGTCTATTTTTAAGTTCAATATATAGTTCATCATTAATATTTAATTCAGCTAATCGTGCAAAGTGAGTATCACGATGGGCTGCAATCAGGCTATTTCCAATTTCGCCGGGTAAGATTCCCGGCGTGAGCAAACCCGGACCAAACGCTAGACTTTCTCCACTGGCATCTGCAAGTACGATTAATTCAGGCAAACTTGAAGCTCCTTTAGCGAGATCCGGGCTAATTGAATTAGCAGCTTGTGACGTTTTTTTAAATGATAATTTTAATTCAGGCCAGGTATCAGCCCAATTCCAGGGTCGGGTATTCTCTCCAGTGCGCAGCGAATCATTCCATGCGTTTGTCAATAGCAACTGAGCCAACTCACCTTTTAACTGATGATAACTACTTTCAACAAACCCAGCGATAGAAAGAGTAACCAACAGTACCCCCAGTAAGCGGAAAACTTTCACCTTTGCCTCTCCCTCAGCAAAAAGCTAAAGACAGGATTAATCATCAACATAACTAACCCACCGGTCAATAATAAAATAGACCACCAGAGCCCGAGGGTAAAATCAATAGCTGTCTTAGGATAATTAAGATTAGCTTTAGCACTGCCTTTAGGTCGTTTTTGTTGCACTTGCTTTTGATAGAGTTTTTCTGCAACTCTGACCGGAGTTTTATCGATCGCCACCAAACTGGTAAAACGACTAACAAGGTGGTGCTTTAATGCAGTTTGTGTTATCGCTTGGCGCTGTTCAGGCTTCAATTGCCCATGATATGAATGATTCATGATTGAAGCAATTTTTTCTCTCGCCCACAATTTCGCAATTCCTTTTTGCTGCGAACCTTGAGCAAACGATAAATCACTTTGCCATTTCTGCTGAGCTAATCGCCCTTCGACTTTCAGTGTTTTTGAATCGTTATACCCAATTACCTGGTTATCAGACTTAAGCCGTGCTTTTATCCATAAGGGTTGACCATCAAACAAATCAGGGATC
>CBDUHU010000234.1:0-6073 GCA_965366725.1 uncultured Kangiellaceae bacterium | reverse complement strand
GACTGGTTTTTTTTTGATCGACATATCGTATTCGACGCTATCTGGTACTAGATCAATAATTCATTAGATATCTTTGCGATGAAGGCTGACCAGAGAAAATACTTGGTTTATAATAGCTTAACCGCAAAATAGAAGCTTTATAGCAATTGAGATTTTAAGGCACTTCTTCGCGATCCACTTGCGCTAATCGTTCAATTTGTTATATTGTCATATAAAACTAACTGGACAGACCAGTTCCTTTATTTAAAATAAGGGGCAACTGAGTCCAGCCATATTTATCAGGAGAGTACTGATGGCAGCAATAGGCAAAGCTGATTTTATTAGTAGCGTTGAAAGCGCATTGCAATATATTTCCTATTATCACCCTAAAGATTTCATTGATTCTTTATTTTCGGCTTATCAAAAAGAGCAGAACCCAGCTGCAAAAGATGCAATGGCGCAAATGCTGATTAATTCCAGGATGTGTGCTGAAGGGAAGAGACCTATTTGTCAGGATACTGGAATAGTGACGGCTTTTGTTAAAGTTGGTATGGATGTTGTCTGGGATAAAGAAATTTCAGAACAGGGATTGACCATTCAAGATCTTGTTGATGAAGGTGTGCGTAGGGCTTATCAAAACCAGGATAATCCATTACGTGCTTCAATTGTCAGTAATCCGGTAGGTCCGCGAGTTAATACCAAAGATAACACGCCTGCAGTAGTGCATGTAGAAATGGTTGCCGGTGACAAGGTTGATATAACCGTCGCAGCTAAAGGGGGCGGCTCAGAGAACAAATCAAAATTTGTAATGCTCAACCCTAATGATTCAATTGTCGACTGGGTACTTAAGACGGTGCCAACTATGGGGGCCGGTTGGTGTCCTCCTGGGATGTTAGGCCTGGGTATTGGTGGCACAGCAGAAAAAGCCATGGTGCTGGCAAAGGAATCTTTAATGGATCCTATTGATATCCATGAATTGCAGGATAAAGGTGCACAATCCCCGGTTGAAAAGCTACGCCTTGAGTTACATGAAAAAGTGAATCAGTTAGGAATTGGCGCCCAAGGCTTAGGTGGCTTGACCACAGTGCTGGATATTAAAATTAAAGATTGTCCAACTCATGCCGCTTCGTTACCAGTTGCAATGATCCCGAATTGTGCTGCTACCCGTCATGCACATTTTGTGTTGGACGGAAGCGGACCGAGTTATATCGATCCGCCAAATCTTAATGATTGGCCAGAAATTACTCAAGAGAGTGGTGCTAAAGTCAAGCAGGTCGATCTCAATTCTATTAGCCAAAAAGAGATCGAGTCCTGGCAGCCAGGAGATTCGTTGTTACTTAGTGGGAAAATCCTGACTGGACGTGATGCCGCTCATAAAAAGATCAAAGATATACTCGATAACAACCAGCCGCTACCGCCTGGAGTCGATTTCGAGGGACGCTTTATCTATTACGTCGGACCGGTCGATCCAGTTGGCGACGAAATTGTAGGACCGGCGGGGCCGACAACTTCAACTCGTATGGATAAGTACTCTGATATGATGCTCAACCCCAAGTCTGAAGGGGGATTAGGCTTGATGGGAATGATTGGTAAGTCAGAGCGTGGAGAGATTGCATTGACCTCAATTAAGAAAAACAAGTCTGTCTATCTAATGGCTGTTGGTGGTGCTGCTTATCTGGTATCAAAAGCTATCAAGAGTTCAAAAGTTGTCGCATTTGAAGAACTGGGTATGGAAGCAATTTACGAATTTGAAGTAGAAAATATGCCGGTAACTGTTGCCGTCGATTCCCTTGGTGACTCAGTCCATAAATCTGGTCCTGCACTTTGGAAAATAAAGATCCAACAGGAAGGCTAAAGTAAGTAGTTAGTGCTGAGTGAGATAGTTTAGAACTGTAAATGTCTAACCATCGCCTGGCACTTATTTTAAGAAAAACTGTTTAAGTAGAGCCAGGTAACTTTGAATGAAGCGTCAGAAAGTTATTTGGTTATACTAGAAGTGATTCGATTTAGGTTTATTGCTACCAAGGTCTAGTAGTAGTTTATTGGTAATCGTTATGTAATAAGAGAAGGGGAGCTTTGTATCGGTGGTTATTGAATTTTAACTGATACGCGGGAAGTAAACCTTGATTCTTGATACAAATTCTAAAACTGGAGAAAAAGAGTCATGAGTGAAAGATTA
Organism: uncultured Kangiellaceae bacterium; assembly: GCA_965366725.1. GTDB lineage: Bacteria > Pseudomonadota > Gammaproteobacteria > Enterobacterales > Kangiellaceae > Aliikangiella. The sequence goes on along the minus strand of CBDUHU010000234.1, from coordinate 3,915 downwards.
ACCGCTGGCGAAAAATTTCGTCAAGCAGTAGCTGATAATAAGCCATTACAATTGGTGGGAACTATTAATGCGTTCACCGCGCATATGGCGAAACAGGCTGGACATCAGGCGATTTATCTTTCTGGGGGCGGCGTTGCAGCCAATTCGCTAGGTATCCCTGATCTAGGGATCAGCACTATCGATGATGTGCTAACCGATGTACGAAGAATTACTGATGTTTGTGACTTGCCATTAATGGTCGATGCGGATACCGGGTTTGGTGGCGCTTTTAATATTGCCAGAACAATTCGTTCATTAAGTAAGTTTGGTGCTGCTGGTTGCCATATCGAAGATCAGGTTGCTGCTAAACGCTGCGGACATCGCCCGGGAAAAGAAATTGTCAGCCTCGGAGAAATGGTAGACCGAGTTAAAGCTGCAGTAGATGCGAGGCTTGATGACAGCTTCGTCATTATGGCTCGTACCGATGCACTAGCTGTTGAAGGAATTGAATCGGCAATTGAACGAGCTAACGCTTGTATTGAAGCTGGCGCGGATATGATTTTTCCAGAAGCAATTAACCAACTTGAACAATATAAAACTGTCAGTGCAGCAGTTGATGCACCAATTTTGGCCAATATAACCGAATTTGGCCAGACCCCTTTATTTTCGACACCTGAGCTTGCAGAAGCTGGAGTTGATATTGTGCTTTATTGTTGTGGTGCCTATCGGGCGATGAACCGTGGTGCCGAGACATTTTATAAAGCGCTAATCAATGATGGCCATCAACGTAATGTCGTTGATGTAATGCAAACTCGTGAAGAGTTATATGATTATCTTAATTACCACCAATATGAGCAAAAGTTAAACCAACTATTTGCCAACAATAAGGAGAAGTGAGTCATGACAGAAGCATCTAGAAGCAGCTCTGTGCGGCCTAAGCCTAAAAAATCGGTTGCACTATCAGGTGTGTACGCTGGTAATACGGCACTCTGCACCGTTGGTCGCTCAGGGAATGATTTAGCCTATTTGGGCTACGACATACTTGATTTAGCAGCTAATGCGGAATTTGAAGAAATTGCGCACTTGTTAATTCATGGTCGCTTACCAAACAAAGCGGAATTGGCCAACTACAAACGAAAGCTACGCTCTTTGCGTGGATTACCCAGCGCAGTGCAGGATGTACTTGAAGCTATTCCGGCAGCTGCAAACCCAATGGACGTTCTTAGAACTGGTTGTTCTGTACTTGGTACGGTATTACCAGAGAAAAATGATCAGGCACCAGCTGATGCAAAAGATATCGCCGATAGATTGTTAGCATCATTTGGCTCTATGTTGCTCTATTGGTATCACTATAGCCATAACGGAAAATGTATTGACGTTGAAACAGATGATGAATCAATTGGCGCTCACTTTCTACACCTGTTGCATGGTGAGAAGCCGTCTGAGTCCTGGGAAAAAGCGATGCATGTTTCATTGATTCTTTATGCAGAGCATGAATTCAATGCATCAACTTTCGCCAGCAGAGTTATTGCTGGTACTGGTGCAGATATTTACTCTGCTGTGAGTGGCGCTATCGGCGCTTTACGTGGACCGAAGCACGGTGGTGCGAATGAAGTAGCACTTGAAATTCAGAAGCGTTATGCCAATGCTGATGAAGCGGAAGCTGATATCAAAGAAAGAATATCCCGAAAGGAAATTGTGATTGGCTTTGGTCATCCAGTATATACCGTCGCAGATCCTCGTAACCTGGTGATTAAAGATGTTGCCAAGTCTTTGTCAAAAGAGCAGGGTGATATGAACCTTTTCGATATCGCTGAAAGATTAGAATCTGTGATGTGGAATGAAAAGAAAATGTTTCCAAATCTCGATTGGTTTTCAGCTGTTTCTTATTACCAGATGGGGATCCCAACGGCGATGTTTACTCCGATATTTGTAATGTCGAGAATCACAGGATGGGCGGCGCATATCATGGAACAGAGAGTCGATGGAAAAATTATTCGACCGAGCGCAAATTATATTGGCCCTGAAGATAAAAAATGGGTTCCTATTGAAGAGCGCTAATCGTTAGTCTGATTGGACTGTGCACCATTATGTATTAACTATTAAAGCCTTTTCGGTGATGCCGAAAAGGCTTTAATTTTTTGGTTAATTGATTAGCAGAGTAATTTACAATTATTATTCTTTTAACGGATTTGCAATCAGGTAATTAATATTTTCAAGTAATGCTTTTTTGTTAAAAAGAAAATGCCACCTTGAGCCGCCAGATTGCCGCCATAAAAAACAAGCCCTGATGGCAGCCAGGAGAGCGGCTCTAACCCGGTTCTGATTGCCTGGTTGTTTTAAATAGGTTGGTTGGCCTTTTACCTGAATACGGTTAGGTAGTTTGGAAATAGTTTGTTGATAGGCCTGTGAAAAGGCCGAGAGCAATGATTCAAAAATTTCTTCATTACTATAGAATTCAAGATCAGAAAAACGGCTGGAAAGGTTATTGGTTTGTTCTCCGAGTTGTTGCATCAGTTGTTTGTCTTTTTGTATCTGTGATTGTAAAGACATAATATTAATGACCAAATTGACAAATTCTGGATCTTTATCACTATGGGCTGGGTCGATTTGTCGACTGATATAACGAAGGCCGCTGGTTAACTCAAAACTTCCACCGTAAACTGCCGCTGCTGAGTTTGCATCAATTCTTAATACGCTAGCTAATACTGCTTTAAAATCAGTGTCATTGGTATTACCTTTCCAGGCAATATGTTGAACAACACGAACAGCCTGAGTCAGGCCTGCCAGAGCAATACACTGGTCGATAGTTTTCTGGTTTATACTCATTAATATCTCTTCGGATTAAACTAATATCTATTTATTTAATAATGGTGTCGATAATGCCACCACCAATACACTTTTCGCCCTGATAAAAAACAACTGATTGACCAGGAGTTACCGCTCTTTGAGGGTCGTCAAAGTTGACTTGCCAGTGACCATTATTTAGTTGCTGCACCTGGCAGTCAAAATCCTGTTGTCGATAACGACTTTTTGCAGTACAGCGAAAAGACGATGATACTGAGTCGGGATGCACCCAGTGCAGTTGCGATGCGATAAGACTATTGCTTAACAGACCCGGATGGTCATGACCCTGTCCGACAATTAAGACGTTGCGTTGCATATCTTTTTCAATGGCGTACCATGGGGCTTCACTTGCATTATTCAAACCACCAATCCCAATACCTTTTCTTTGACCTAGTGTGTGAAACATAAGGCCGCTATGTTGACCAATCACTTCACCTTGATCACTTTCTATGTCGCCTGGTTGAGCGGGAATATATTGTTGCAGAAAGTCTTTGAATTTACGTTCACCAATAAAGCAAATTCCGGTACTATCTTTTTTATTGGCGGTCACAAAACCCTGTTGTTCGGCTATTTTTCTAACTTCTTCTTTTTGTAGTTCACCAACCGGAAATAATGTTTTGTTTAACTGTTCTTGTTGTAAAGTGTAAAGAAAATAAGTTTGATCCTTATTATTATCTTTACCACGTAACATCAGAGAAGGGCCGCTACTGCGGTCTACTCTGGCGTAGTGCCCTGTTGCGATATATTCAGCACCCAATATTTTAGCGTAATCGAGGAAAGCCTTAAACTTAATCTCTTTATTACACATTATATCGGGATTAGGAGTTCTTCCTGAGCGGTACTCCTGGAGAAAATATTCAAATACTCTATCCCAATATTCGGTGGCAAAGTTAATGGTTTTAAAAGGGATATCTAATTGTTTTGCAATTGATTCTGCATCAGCCATATCCTCAGCTGCAGCACAGTAATCGTCAGTATCATCTTCCTCCCAGTTCTTCATAAACACGCCAGTAACCTCATAACCCTGTTGTTTAAGAAGGTATGCGGCTACCGAAGAGTCAACGCCGCCGGACATGCCGACAACAACCT